>DCST01000025.1 GCA_002325765.1 bacterium UBA1459
TTATCTTTCTCTGCTTTTTCTTTAGCTGCTTGTTCCTTAGCTAATTTATCTTTCTCTGCTTTTTCTTTATCAGATTGTTCCTTAGCAATATTTTGTTCTAATGTTTTTAATTGATCTGCAGCACTCTTGCTTAATTGGTTCATTTGTTGTAACAATGCTTCTGCATCAGTTTTATTATTAATATCACCAAACTGATTATTATAAGCCTTTAATTGATCTGATAATGATGCGGACTCTCCTTTAAGAACATTAATTTTATTAATTGTTTTTTGAATCTCATCCTTTAATATGTTAAATTTACTTTCATATGATTTTTTATCAAATTTAATACTTTTAATAATTTCATTCAGATCTTTTGTTAGTTCTGGAATCTCAAAAAATTTTGATAACTGTTGTTTATAATTATCGAGATCTTTAGATGTTTTAAATTGTTGTAATTTATCAATACTAATCAATTGTTGAAGAGAATTAATTAGTTTTTGAACTAAAGACTTATACTTTCCTTCCTTATCAAAATTAGAAAGCACATTTAATAAAGAAGTATAAAAATGAAATATAAAATGATACATTGAAATTACTAAATCTCGAGCAGAAGAATATCTAAATATACTTGCATTTTCAGAAAGAGATTTTTCACTAAAACTAATTGGCACTAACTTAATATGTTTATCAAATAGATTATCTACTAAGCTGTCTGGAGCAGAAGAAGATATAATCATCATATCTTTTCCACTAATTCTTTTTTTTTGTAAATATTGAGATGAAGAAGAGAGTTTTTTTATTAATTTTGAATTAAATATACCAATTTGCTCTAATGTTAATAATGTATTTAGAATATTAATTCTATCTTTTTTTGAAACAACGCTTACTGTATTTTCTTGTTTATTATAAAACATAACAGATAGTGAATTACTATTAACATCAATTATATAAGTCACATTATTATTTCTTTGATAATTATGTTCCTTATCTTTAATAATAGAACTTTCTAAAATAAGTCTGTTAGCATTTTTATGAGAGATATCTGGCGATGTTCCTTGAGGAGATGATATATATCTTAATGATTTTAATTCTTGATACATTGGAGCTGATGATACATATGCAATCTCGTTGCTAGCTCCTACTTTAGATGTATATATACTTTTTAGTGATTTAATTTCAGGTGTATATATAGAAACAGATAAACATGATATGCTGAGAGATGTAATATTAGTTATTTTTTTTGATATATTTGTAAAATTCTTTATAATATTTATTGAATTTAATAGCAATTGAATCATAAAGTAATGATATCAAAAAAAGTTATTATTTTATTTCTTATAGATTATTTCATATATTTTTAATATATTAAATTTATAAAATAATTACTAATAATTAGATTATAATAATTATTATGACAGCTTCACAACTTCTTCGTAAGCCAAGAAAGAATAAAAGGAAAGTAGGTAGTAAATTTTTACAAGGTAATCCTCAAAAAAAAGTAGTATGCGTAAAAGTATATACAACAACACCAAAAAAACCTAACTCTGCTCTTAGAAAAGTCGCAAAAGTAAGAGATTCAAAAGGTATTCATTCTCTTGTTTATATACCTGGAGAAAAACATAATCTGCAAGAGCACTCTGTGGTACTTGTAAGAGGTGGAAACAGAGCAGATTTACCGAGTGTTAAACACCAAATTATTAGGGGGGCTCTAGATACATCTGGAGTTACTCAAAGAAAACAAAGTAGATCCAGATATGGAGCAAAGTTAAAGAAATAATGACTGCTCAATTAATGTATTTTATATTTAAATCTATTTCTATAGAACAAAATAATCAATATTTTAATATAAAGAAAGTTAATTCCGCAGATGATTTACAAAATGAATTACCAATAGAAAAAGAATATAAAAAAAATATTTATTGCATTATTTCTGTTTTTTCTAGAGGTAATCAACACATATTACTTAATATAGATCAATATTTAAAAAACAAACTTTTATTTAATTTTTTTCTAAGTTGTATTTTATATGAAATAGAAATGATAAAAAAACAAGATAATTTTTCAGATGTAATATATTATTCATTAAAGTATAATGTCTCTCAGTTAACAACTAGTGATATTAAAAATATCATAGATAAACATTTATTTTTCATAGTATTTGATTGTATTTATAATGAAAATTTACAATATATTTCAGACTTTAGTTTAAATTACTTACCATCAATGGCAGCATATCCGTTTAATGATATAATTAAACAAGAAGAAAAGTATATCTTCTATAACACTAATACACTGGAAGAATATTTTGATAATTTCTATATGCTAGCAGAACTACTTTCTAGATTTGCTAAATATTTCGTACATATTTATTTAAATATATATACTAACATATAGAAGCAGAGATTAATACATCTTCGATTTTACATAATGTAACACCTTGAGCATTTCTGCTTGTAATGCGTATTTGATTACATGGTATTTTAATAGTTTGTCCAGTTTCGCTTAATAATAAAATTTCATCATTAATATCTATAGATAAGATTTCAATAACAATACCTGTTTTTTTATTAAGTTTAAGATTTATAACACCTTTACTACCTCTATTTGTAATTCTATATTCATCTAATTTAGAGAGTTTTCCGTATCCATTAGATGTAATTGTTAATAGGTAATCATTCATAGAAGAACATATAGCTGCACTGATTACATGATCATTTTTATTTAATTTACATCCAATAACACCAAGAGATTGTCGAGTGTTCATAAGTCTGTAGTTGTTTACTTGAGCAATACTTGCTTGACCTAATGAAGTCGCAATAACTAAATAGTCATTATTGTGTGCAATATTAATGCTTACTATTTTAGTATCCTGTAACAATTCCTTCTCAATATAAATTTTACCATTTGACCTTAATGATATAAATTGAGAGAGAGCATTACGTCTTACATAACCAGTATTACTAACAAATAAAATTGAATATGAATCCGCATTTTTATTTTGTTCATCAGAAATAACTAAAAAGTTAATTACTTCCTCATTTTCCTGAAGTTGTAAGATATTAATAAGAGCTCTTCCTTTATAAGTATGATCTCCCTCAGGTAGTTCATAACAGTATAATGAATATACTTTACCACTTGAAATAAAGAAAAGAATTTGACTATGAGTATGAGCAACAATATTACATGCAATGCTTGTATTACCAGATTTTCCCTTGCCCCCTCTATTTTGTAGTTTATAGTTTGAAATCTTAACTCTTTTTATATACTTTTTCTCATCAAGTACCTGTATTTATTTATTTAATCCTANNGCTCAAGTACAATTAATACTTCTTCAGGTTCAACAAGATCTTTTTGTGTTAGTACTTTATATTCTTTTGCTATTTCTGATGTTCTTGGTGTGCCATATGTCTTAATTAGCATATCAAGTTCTTGTTCTATTATTTTATTTCTTTCTTCTGGTGTATTTAATACATAATTACTTTTTTCTACATTTTTTCTTAGTGTTAAGAGCTCTTCTTCTATTTTACCTTGTTCTAATCGAGTTAAATTACTTAGTTTCATATCAAGTATTTGCTTAATTTGATCATTAGAAAGTACATGATTGTTCATAGATAAGTTAAGTACAGATAAAAACTTTTCAAGCTTTTCACACTTCCATGCTTTTGTTTGAAGTATTTCTTTAAGTGTATTAGTATTATTTTGAGAGCGTATAATATTAATAATTTCATCTAAATTTTCATGAGCTATATATAAACCAATAAGTATATGTATTTTCTTTTTATACTTTTCCATATCAGCAATTGTTCTCGCAACAATAATATTATTTCTAAATTTGAGAAATGTTTTTAAGTATGATTTTAGTGTATATATTTCTGGTTTATTTTCTTCATTCATTGCAAAGAAACAACATCTAAAACGTATTCTTAAAGGAGTGTGCGCATATATTTGCTCTAATACAAATTCTTTAGATATATCTGTTCTGCATTTAATAACAATACGTACTCCCTCTTTGTCTGAATCATCATAAGCTCCAGTACTCTTTATTCTTCCATCTTTAATGTTTTGTATTAATGACTTCATAATATTTGATTTTGATGTGGTAAATGGTATATCTGTAAATACAATATTATTGCCTTCAAATATATATCTTGCTCTTATTGTTAAACTGCTTTCTCCTGTTTCATATGCTTGATAAATTGCATTATAATCAGAAATAATACCTCCTGTTGGAAAATCTGGTGCTTTAATAATCTGAATAAGATCCTGTATATCAATTTCAGGATTTGAAATATATGCCACAATGGCATCAATGGTATCCGATAAATTGTGAGGAGGCATATTGGTTGCCATACCCACAGCAATTCCAGATGCTCCGTTTACTAACAAATTAGGAATTCGCGTAGGCAGAACAGTGGGTTCTTTAAGCGATTCGTCAAAGTTAGGTTGAAAATCAACCGTATTTTTTTCCAGATCAGAGAGTGTTTCTTCTGCTATTTTAGATAAACGGGCCTCAGTATAACGCATTGCAGCCGGACTATCGCCATCGACCGATCCAAAGTTTCCCTGTCCGTCAACCAATGGGTATCTTAACGACCATTCCTGCGCCATTCTTACCATGGCTTCATAAACCGATGAGTCTCCATGCGGATGGAACTTACCAAGCAC
>DCST01000026.1:0-208 GCA_002325765.1 bacterium UBA1459
TTTCATAATTTATAATTTATTTTTAAAATTTATAGGATAAACCTATAAAATATTGTCTTTCTGAAAATACTGATTTAACAATTTGTCTTCTATCAAAATGTTGTATTCCAGATAAACCATAAACAGTCATATCTACAGTTGTATTAATATCTTGTTGATATTTAATATTTTCTGCAAATAAATCTCTTATGGATAATTTTATATCAAA
>DCST01000026.1:225-2838 GCA_002325765.1 bacterium UBA1459
GTGGTATAGATTCCCATTTATTAGGAGAAGGTCTACCAACAGCTATAATTCTTTTACCAATTCTATTATAGACTATATTAGTAGATATATTGTTTTTAGGATTTTCATAATATAATCCCCAATTAATAATATATGGAGATTGACCTTGAAGTGGTCTATTAAATATTACAGAACTTTTTATTAATGATAAATTAAATATAGTTGAAAAATTATTTAAATTAATAAAATCTAATGATTTATGTAGTTCTGTTTCTATTCCATAACTAAATGCAGATTTTACATTATCAAAAGAAAATTGACTTGGACTATTACCCATAATAACAACTTCAATTGGATTATTAAATTTTTTATAAAATAAACCAATATTAAATAGTTCATTATTTTTAGGATAAAATTCATATCTAATATCATAGTTATGTATATAAGAATTTTTTATATTTTGATTTCCATATATACCTGCATTTTGATCAAAATCAACATAATAAAAAGGTGCAATTTCACGAAACTCTGGTCTATTTATTGACTTACCATATATAACCCTAATTAAATTTTTCTTATTAATATTATAAGATAAATTAGCAGATGGAAATATATTTAATGTATCTCTTATAGTATTAACCGGAATAGTTGTACCTTGTCTGTAACTATTAAGTTTTTGAATATTGTTTTCTAATCTTATTCCAGTTGATACATCAAATTTATTATAAGTTAATTTATAATTACCATAACCAGCTAATATCATATTTGATGCAGAATATGAATCTGATAATACAGTTATTTCTTTTAATTTTAAACCATCTATTAAATTAATATTTTCTGATTGAAATATTTCATAAATGGGTAGATTGGTATTTCCAAATGGTGAATATGAATTAGATGTAGCATATCCAAAATTTCTAGCATTGAATGTTCTATCTTTACTTTCAAAAAATAAACCAGTTTTTATTTCTGATTTGAATACACCTTCTGATTTGAATATATGATTGAAATTTGTAGAAACTGAAATAACATTTTCATTTAATTTTAACCACATTCTTGAAAGAGATGATAAATCTGGATTGTTTCCAAATATTAATATAGAAGATGTATCAGTAGAACTAATATATTTATATCTTCTAATATCTGGCTCATTCTTTTTAGATAATGAATATCCAGTCATTAAATCTACTGTTGTTCTTGCATCATTAAATTTTTGTTCAATATTTAATTGTCCAACATAAATAAATTTTTGTGTATATTTTATTTCTTCTGATTTAATATATCTTCCATCATTATACCACTCTCTACCTTCACGTGTGGTTATTGTAGATTCACCAATATTAGATGTGAAATTTTTAAAATCAATCTTCATATTATTTATTGGATATATTGTCCAATTATGTAATAAACCAATTTTTGTAGTGGTTTTATATTTTATATCATGAAATTCATCAATATAAGATGATTTATTATTTTTATAATCATAAATAGAAAAGTTATTATTCATAATTTCATCTGTGTTATTAGAATAATTATACATCAAAGATGTTGTATTACCTGCAACAAATTTTTTATCAAATCTTTTATTAATACTTAATTGTAATTTTTGGTCAGGTTTAGCAATTGATTGATTTCCAACCCAATTATTATTAAGTTTTCTACCTATTTCAGTAACCTTATTTTTAGTATCTATATCATTATCATATGTATCTAAATGAGTTGGCATATTTTTTGGTAATGAACGATAGTCTGTACCTATTGTTAATAAATCTAAATTTGTACTTTGTTCTTTTTGAAATGTATTAAATACTGTATTTTCTCTAAAATTAGTACCATAAGATACTGTTATGTTATCAGTAGTTGGTATTCCAACTGTTGATATTTTTATGAAACCACCAGAGAAATCAGCTGGTAATTCAGCCATTTGATTTTTGTAAATAAAGATATTATCAATAATAGAAGATGGAATCAAATCAAAAGAAAATGAACGATTATCAGATTCAAGACTGGGTGTACTTGAATTATTCAACCAAACATTATTATATCTTGATGATAATCCCCTAACTATTATAAATTTATCATCGACTATTGATACACCAGGTAGTCTTTTAACAACTTCTGATGCATCTTTATCTTGTGTCTTGGAAATTAATTGAGCAGATACACCATTAACAACTACTGAACTATTTTTGATATTATTTATAGTAAATACTTCATTGTTAGTTTTTTTTGCAGTAGTGATGGTAACAGTTTGTAATGATACTATATTTTCCTCCAATTCAACATCTAATATTGTTGTCTTATCATCTATCCTAATACCTTGTATAATTTTTGTATTATAAGATATATAACTTATACTGACATCATAAATCCCGGGTTCTATATTATTTAAAATAAAACTACCATCTATATTAGAGATGGTAGCAGTTGTATTATTAATGAAAATAGTTGCACCTATTAATGGTTCTTGTGTTTTTAAGTCTTTTATATTACCTTGTAAAATACCTAATTGAGCTGATAAATTAATAGAAACAAAGAACATTATAACTATAAATAAAATTTTTCTTATCATAAATTGATTTTGTTTTTAAACAGAAAAACTTTCTGTCTATATTTATATATTAAGTATAATCA
>DCST01000026.1:2848-3530 GCA_002325765.1 bacterium UBA1459
ATAGAAAATTATATATGATAATAATATTAAATATGAAGATATTGATGTTATATTTAATGGTATTTGGGGTAAAATTTAAAAATATTCATTTTTATATATAAAGTAAAAATATAATAGTGTAAATGAAAATATTTGAATTTCAAGAATTTATAAATGCTACATTAATTGAACATGCACAAATAACTCATAAAACTGATAAATTTTATCAAACTGTTGGTAAAATTAATGTTAATGGTGGTGGGTTTAATGGAAATAGAAGAGAACATGGATTACCACATTTTAAATTAACTAAAAATGATGGAGAAGAAATGAGAATTATTATTCCACAAAAAAATGAAAAAGATTTAACAATTAATGATATTATTGTATTAGATAATTTAGATATTTCTACTAAATTAAAGAATAATATTTTAGAGTGGTTAAAAGATATTAGTTTTAAATCAAAAGATGTATTTAATTCTAACACTTCTAATTTAAAATATGCTGCATTTCAATGGAATGAATTAAATGAAGATGATAAAAATATTAAAATTATAAATTTAGATATTTATGAAAAATATAAAAAAGGATGAAAAAAATCACCCCTTTTTTAATTGTCATTTCTTTTATAAAGTTCTGCACATATTTCATCATATGTAATTTCATTAAAAATGTCTAAGTCAATGTCGATTGTAAAAAATTC
>DCST01000059.1 GCA_002325765.1 bacterium UBA1459
AAAATGATTTTTATTGATATTATATATCTATGTATAATATGAATTTATTTATAAAAAATCAAACCACAGAAGCTGAAATAAGAAATATATTTCCAATGATTACACATAAAGTAATTAATCAAGATACCATTTATTTAATATATAATGATAATAATAATATTATTATCATTACTTTAAAGAGAAATAAGTATAATAAGTTTGTTTATGATTCTTATACTCAAAAATCAATAGAAAGTATTATATCTTCATATAAAAATTTTTCTACAAAAGAAGAATACTTTTCTATTAAAAAATTTATGTAATTATTTTTATAAATATTACCAATAATTTACAATTTTTATGTTATCATTATTATATATTGGGATATCGCCAAGCGGTAAGGCAACGGGCTTTGGTCCCGTCATTCGAGGGTTCGAATCCTTCTATCCCAGTATTTAATTTTTTTTATAAAATATAATAAAATTTTCTTATAATATATATATTTATATTATGATACACTTTATTATTTCAACTATATCATGCACAAATGAACACTCAATTTTAGGTCATACTATTTCAGAAATTACAAATGATTTACATATAAAAATAGATAGAGAAAAAGTTATATTTAAAGAAAAACAAATCAGAAGAACAAAAAGACTTCAAAATAGTAAAATAAAAGTATCTGACTTTAGATTTGAAAAATTAGAAGACAAAGAAGAACATAAATCTATTATTTTTCATATGAGAGATCCGGCAAATGGATTAAGTCAATTTCATAATTATAGTCAAGCTAAATCTAAAGAAAAAGTACAAGAAGAAATTCAATATTGGTTTAGATCAAGAATTAAACTAGAAATGCCATATTGCTCATATATTATTTTTTATAAAAATACTGCAATTGGAGAATTTAACTTATATTTAATTGATAATAATACAAATATTATATCCTATGGTATTACACTTGTACCATCTGCTAAAAATATGTTAATTAAAGGTAAAGGATTTGGATCAATTGTTCTAGAGCTTATTATAGATTTTATTTGTCAATTAATTAAAGAAGAATACATTAAAGATATTAAAATTATTGAAGCTTTAATTTCCTCTAAAAATATACCTTCAATTAAAATTAATGAAAATAATGGATTTAAAAGAATATCTGAAGGTAACTTTAGAGGTGCTGGCCATGCATATTTATATCAAATTGTTTTATCTGATTAATTTGACATCATTTTTACTGCATAAATTATAACTAAACAAACAAAATTTACAAGTTTCATTACTGAGTTAATTGATGGTCCTGAAGTATCTTTTAAAGGATCTCCAACTGTATCTCCAATAACTGCAGCAGCATATCCTGGATCTGACTTACCATCTTTCATTTCAATGTATTTCTTTGCATTATCCCATGCTCCTCCAGCAATAATAGATGTCATAGATAATAAACTACCTCCAATTGTTGTACCAATTAAGCAATATGCTAGAAATAGAAAACCTTCATTCATTGTATATTGACCAACTAAATAGCTTATAGTAGGTATAATAATTGGTAATAAACTTGGTATGATCATTTCCTTTGTAGCAATATTTGTAAGTGTTTTTATTGTGCTATGATAATCTGGAGTTTGAGATCCATCTAATATTCCAGGATTTTTTTCTACTTGACTACGTACTTCTTGTACAACTTGACTTGCTGCTATACCAACAGATTTCATTGCAAATCCAGAAAACAAATATGGTATTATAGCACCAAATAATGTACCACATAAAACTGCTGGATGTGAAATACTACACGATAAACTAATATTGTGAATTTTTAATAAATCAATCTGAAAGAGATAAAACATGACAATAGCTGCAAAAATTGCTGATCCTATTGCATATCCTTTAGTAACTGCTTTAGTTGTATTACCAACAGCATCTAATATATCTGTAATATGACGTATAGGTTGATCACTCATTTGAGCTATACCACCAGCATTATCTGTAATTGGACCAAAGAGATCTTCTGTTAATATTGCTGGAGAAATTGCTACAATACCCATAACACCTAGTATTATACCAGAAATACCATATATTTTATAACAACTTAAAATACCCGCAATAATTATAAATGATGGCATTACAACAGATTCATAAGATAAAGCAAGTCCATATATAATATTATTACCCGCTCCATATCGAGATACTTGAGCTAATCTTTTAATTGGACTATAATCTGAAGAAGTATAATATTCAGTTACTCTTAGTAGTAATACCACAACAGCAATACCTATACATAAACATATCCATTCTGATAGATTTGCGGCAAAGAAATAAGATAATCCACAAAATAATAAACAACATGTATAAAAATAATTTAACATTTCTTTCCATACATTTGTATATCTCATAGAATAAATAGGCACTGTACATGAAAATAATCCAATAGCACAAATTAATACAGGATAATATGGATTATAGTTACCAAATGTTACTAGTGAAATAATACTTGAGACAACAGATACTATATAACTTTCAAATAAATCCGCAGACATACCTGCGCAATCACCAACATTATCACCAACATTGTCAGCAATTACAGCAGGATTACGAATATCATCTTCAGGTAAACCTATTTCTAATTTACCAACTAAATCTGCACCTACATCTGCTCCTTTAGTAAATATACCTCCGCCAAGTCTAGCAAATATAGAAACTAAAGATGTACCAATACTTAATCCTAATAAATTTTTAGTTAAATCTAAATTAAAATATTGACAAATAAAAATACTTAAAAACAATAATGAACATGCTAATGTATTAACAAACGTACTACCTGCAGCTCCAGATAAAAAACTTACCTTAAATGCTTCAGATAAAGAAACTTTTGCAGCCTGCACTGTTCTGATATTTGCTAATGTAGAAATATTCATGTTATAAAAACCAGATAATGCAGATGCACATACACCAACTATAAAAAAGATAGATGCAGATAAACCAAAAATTAAAAATATAATTATATTAATAAATATAGCTACAATAAAAATTACTTTATATTGATTTAGTAAATATGTCATAGATGCACTACGAATAATGTTAGATATATATAAAGCTTTTTCATCTTTATCATCTTTATTTAAAATATAATAATAAAACCATATACTTATAATTATAAGTATTATACATGTAAAGGCGATAATATTAAAAGGATCACAGCTTCTTAGCTGACAAAATATTTTACAATTCATAATAATTATTATATTTTATTTGTTTAATTATTTATATTCAATTTTGATACATTCTAAAGAGAAATGTAAAATTATATTTGCTTTTTTTTCAACTAAACTTGTATGATCAGAAATAATCATAATACCATTTTTATATTGTAATTGTAAGTTATTAAATACTTCTTCAGCCATACTTTTTGATAAACATCTAAATGGTTCATCTGCAATAAGTAATGATGCAGTATCTCTCATAAATGCTCTAGCAATAGCAATACGTTGAGCTTGACCAGATGAAATACATTTACCTGATGATCCTACCATAGTATCCAAAGGTAATTTAGACATAGCTTTATTTGATGCAGTTATTATTTCTTCTTCAGTTGCATTTTCCTTACCAAATTTAATATTATTATAAACAGTATCATTAAATGTACTTGTATCTGCAAAAATATATGTTATAAAATTATTATTAGATAAAGAAGATAATTCAATATCATTAAATAAGATTTTACCTGTATAATCTGGAACTAATCCTGCTAATAAAGTTAGAAATGTGCTTTTACCTATACCAGATTCACCTAGAACAGCAACACAATCTCCTGCTTTAAATTGAAAAGAAAAGTTTTTAATAATATATTTATCTTTATATCCAAATGATAGATTTTCAATATTTATTTTTTTAATTTGTTGTATATTTTGAGTATTATCTATAACTGGAGTTTTTACATTTGGTATATTAAATAATTCTGCAGCATTATTGTATCTACCAATAAGTAAAAATACATCAGACAATTTATTAGAAAACTCCCAAGCAAAAGAAACGAAAGCTAAATTAAGATTTAAAAACTTATAAACTTCTATATAAGGCATATAATTGTTTTTCCATAAATACCATATTGATAGTTGAGCAAATACCTGAAATATAATAACATTTATAGCCCTTAAAAAGAAAAAGATATATATTGATATTATTTCTTTTTGGTATATAGATTTAATATTTTCTGTATTAATATTTAAAGATATATTAAAAAAATCTACTATATTTTTATTTTTTACACGTTCTGAAGTATAACCAGAAATATTTGATATCATTTCATACTTTTTTTTAGTAATACCTGACATAATTTTAGATTCAGTTAATTTAATACAGATATGTAAAAATAACCATATCATTGTAATAATTGAAATATATTTATTTAAATTAAAAAACTGATATAGAGATAAAATAATAACAATTAATCCAGGAAAAATAGCTCTCATAAGTATTTTTATTAATCCTGTAGATTCTTCTGTAAAATTATCTACTTTATTGACAATATTACCTTCATGTATATTAATAGTCTTTAAACTATCAAGAAAGGACATCGCCATATTTCGGGTAAGATTATTTATTGAAGGTAAAATTTTGTATGAACATATCATTAAGATAAAGTTTCCACATAATAATATAGCACTTAAAGATACAATAAACTGTATAACTAAAGTAAAAAATATCAATGTATCATTATTTGCAACAGCATTCATCATTTTTGTTGATATTTTTGCAATAATAATTGGTTCCAATGAACCCACAATAGTCGATAATACTATGCTTAGTAGTATGAAAAAATAGTATTTTTTAACAACTATTTTTAGCAAGTTAAATATTCTCATAAAATATTGTATTATAAACCTTATCTTTTTTCTTATTTGACAAATAAATTATGTTACCAATTTTAAATATATCATAAACTTATATTATGATTCATAGAAAGACACATATTATTTCTTTAGTGAGTTTTTTGTCGGCATTTTCTTCAAGTATTTTTATGACAAGTCTTGTGTCAATGTTATCCATTTTTGGATTAAATTTAAATACAATTATAACTATACGTATTTTTAGTGAAGCAATTGGATATATTGGTAGATTTATGATGGGATTTGTAAGTGATTGGATTGGAGATCGTAAAACATTTTTATTAGTTGGATATGCTCCAGCTATTATTATAAAACCAATACTTTTTTTATGTACTTTTGCTTTTATACCAATATTTATCAAAGGATATCTTATTTCTTTTGCAAATATTATAGATAAATTTTTAAATTCTGCAAGAGATGGAGTAAGAGATGCTGTAGTACTAGATGGATGCGCCAAAGAAGATATTTCAAAAAACATTATATATCGAAAAAGTATTTCATATTTAGGTACAATTATTGGATCAATTATGACTATTATTTATTTAAACTATAGTAGTAATTATCCTATTTTATATGCAATTTCTATGATTAGTGGTATAGGATCAGTATTAGTTATTATATTTATGATTCACTTACCAAAAAATAATTTAAAACAAGATACTCGTGAGTTAGTAAGTGACTTATCCTTAGTAATAAAAAAATATAAAGTATCTGTATTATCAATTATTATGTGTTCTTTTGGTATTTTTATATTATTTTTTGGAAAGATAAGTGAAATGATTTTTATAAAAGCTGCAGCTCCTCTCGGTATAGCTATACAATATACAAATTCATTTTATCTGATATTTTATTGTTGTTCATGTCTTATGAGTGCTATTATAGCATCATATAAATCAAATAATATTTTACAATATCTATTTATTTCATTTATTTTATTAGTAATTGCAAATTTATTTATGTTACAGTATCATAGTATTATTTCTATTATTGGATCACTTTGTATATATGGCATGCATAACGCAGTACTTGAGAGTTTTATAGTATCTTATATTAGTAAAGTATTTCATAAGTTACCTGTTAAAGGATCAATTTTAGGATTAATTAATATTATTACAGGCATGTCATTGCTTTTTAATACAAAAATGATTAATATATTATTAAACATTAATGTGATGTATATTTTTATTGCATCTACAGCTGCTACATTTCTTAGTATCATTATTTTTCTTGCTCATGAATATATAAATAAACAATCTTGTAATTAATTTTTATTAATGTTAAATATGTTATTTGTGTATTCAATGTCCTATTTGACTAACACATCTCTAAAAAAAGAAGATATATATCAAAAAGAAAAATTTATAGAGAATACAAATAGATCATCTATAGTTATTAAATGGTTATCATATGTTATTTATACTTTATGTTTAATAGTTATCTCATTAATAGCTTTCTTATTATATGGTGTAAGTAATTCATTATATATAAAAGACTTATCCTACATCTATCTTTCTTTAAAAATACTATTTTTCTTAGTGCCAATAATAATAATACTTATATCAGTTTTTAGATATTGTAAAGTAATTGTTGAAGAACTTAAACCTATATTTATTAAAAGAGTATTATTAGAATATTTAGTTAGTACACCATATAATGAAGAAATACATAAATCATTTGAACAAAATGTAAGTAATATATGCCAATCTATCTGCTCAATTAGTCAAAAAAAAGATGAGAATTCTATGAATATACTATTAATAGGTTTTGGTATTTTATTAATAATAATGGGAGTAATGCTAATTGTATTTATTTTAGCATGTAAAATGGTGCCTGCTATTGCATTAGTATTTCAAAAAGAACTCTCTGATAAACATAATATTCAGGTGCATATAACTCACTCTATTAATCATAGTTTTGATACTAGTTTTATTCAAAAAATAGCTCACAAAATATTTATTCAAGTAAATAAACAATTATATACCTTAGAACAACTCACATTATATAATAAAAATTCTCCGCTAATAATAATACCTGATATTATTCATCATAGTATATTTGCTCCAGAAGGATCTTTTCATGTGTCTATAAAAGAAATTTTTATAACTCTTTGGCAGTTAAAGAAAAACACTATATTATTTATAGGTATATTATTTTTGTCTTTATTATTATANNTATAATCTGTTAGTACCTATTAAAACATTATCAGAAAAAAGTATAGAAAAATTATCAGAAATTTCTTCTGATTATATTTGTAATATACAGACGAATAAAAGAGAAAATTTTGCATCAAAACTATTAAATGAATATGATGAATCAAGTAATCAATATACTAAATCTAAGTTTTATAATAATAGAACAACGCTCATAAATTTTATAATTATTATGTTATGCCNNCTTATGAATTTTAATTATATTAATACAGTTATAATAGAAAATAAATCTTCTATGATAGATATAATTACATTTATATGTGGGCCTATTTCATGTATGATATTTGGATTTTTATTTAGTATAATGGGTATATCAAATTTTAGCGCAAATAAAATGGCAATCAAAAATTTTACAACAGTAGTAATAAATATTTTAGATTTATTAAGTCAAAATCCTATAGAAACACCTGCACCAAATAATAATTCACTGATGATAAATAAAATAGTATTTGATAATCTTTCTTTTAGATATAATGATAAATGGATATTTAAAAATATTTCATTTACTTTATATCCAAAGGATAGACTAGGTATTACGGGACCTAGTGGATGTGGTAAAACTACATTTATACAACTAATATTAAAAGAAAAGATTCCAACAACAGGAAAAATACTTATAGATAANNACAAACATTCAAGATATATATAATAATGCATATTTTAATAATATTGCCTTTGCTCCTCAAAAACCACAAATATATCATAAAACAATTGGAGAAAATATTGCTTTAGGTATAGAATATGATGAAAATATATTATATAAATGCTTAGAGTTATCAAATCTATCTGAATTAAGATCAAAAATATCTAAATCTCAAAATCTTTCAGCTGGTCAAAATTCTAGAATATTACTTACTAGATGTTTATATAAAATGCATCAACTATTTAGTCAAATATTGATACTTGATGAACCAACAGCTAATCTTGATCAACTTGCAACTCAAAATATGCAAAATGTTTTTCAAAATTTATCAAATTATATAACACATAATCATGTTGTAATTATTATTGATCATGATTTTTCCTTTTTAGTACAAACTTGTAATAAGATACTTTGGTTATATAATAATCAATATTTTTTTGGATCTCCTTATGAATTATATTATAAATATCAAGAATTTCGCAAAATGTGTATAGATAATAATATTTCATCAAAGATGTTATGTCGCTAGTTTTTATATATAATAATATGATAGAATATATATATTATGAAACTTAAAATAAAATCAAGTGTAAGTAAAAGATTTAAAATTACCGCTAATGGTAAGATACTATGTGGAGCAATAAATAAAAGACATGGTCTTACTAAAAAACCAAACAAAAGAAAAAAAATAAATAGAGGAACTGGCGTAGTCAAAAAAGTTACAGCAGATATGATAAAAAAACATCTTGTTGCGGGTAAATTATAGGATAATATAAAATATGAGAGTCACTAGAAGCTTAACAAGAAAAAATAGAAAGGCAAAAATATTAAAAGAAGCTAAAGGTTTTTTTGGTAGAAAGAATCGATGCGCAGATATGGCAAAAACTTATGTAGAGAATAAGTGGCTATATCAATATAGAGACAGAAGAAGAATCAAGAGAAATATGAGATCCTTATGGATTATGAGAATCAATGCCGCTGCAAGATTACTAGGATTTAGTTATTCTAATCTTATGCATGCATTTTCTTTAAATAAAATTGAACTTAATCGTAAGTCACTATCAGAAATTGCTATTAGTAATTTTGAGGCTTTTGAAAAGTTAGTTCGTTCAGTTATAAACTAATATTTTCAATATTATTATTTTGAATTTGATAAACTAAATTTTTAATTTTTAGAATATCTTCTTGAGTAATATTTTCATTATTATATAACATATTTTTTAATGAAATAATAAAACTATTAAATTTATCTGGAGTTAGATCATCAAAAGACTTAATAATAAAATATATTAAAGTACAAACATTATATTTATAATATAATAAATCTATATTTATTTTATCTGTATTATTATTTAAATATCTATAGAGTATAGACATTCTTTTAGTATTAAATTGCCGATGTCTTTCTCCCTCTGAGATAAGATCGTTATTATAAAATAGTAAAAACACTGATGGTAAACTAAACTGTATACTTTCATCAATAAAAGCTGAGATATCTATGTCTTTGATTTTTATTTGCTCAAAAATACCTATAAATATAATATACCAATAATTTATATTTCCATCAGCAATATTATCTCTCATATCCCAAAAAGTTAAAAAATTATAAATTATATCGGCAATAGAAAGTATATATTTATTTTTTTCAATATCCTGTGTGTGTAATATATCTAAATATTTAATATAAATTTTAACTAAAAGATTTGTTACTTGATTAAATTGATATATAGTAAAAAATCTAGTTTTATAATTAATAATAGGATTATATGGATCTAATAATAAACTCGAATCATCTTTATGGACTAATATTCTTTGATTTTTAAATATTATAGGTTTACATTCCTTTTTTTCATATAATTTTCTCTCTTTTTCATCTTTAAAATATAAAGATGTATTTGCATTTTTTGGAGCATATTTAGCTATACGTTCTTTAATATGCTCACTAATTTGGTGTAATAATGATTTTGCTTCATCTGAATCTATTAGTATATCACTTGCTGATAATATGCTATCAGAATTTTCTGAATATGAGAATAATTGAAAAAAAAACATACATATTATCATATCAGATTTTATACATTTAAATCATCAATAACAATAAAATCACTAATATAAAATTGAGACAATAAACCTGAATCTGATAACCATTTAAATACAATACCTACCTTATTATTTGAATCAACATAAGTTCTAATTAATACTCTTGAATTTTGAAAGAAATATATAAATGGATAAAATAAAGGTATTTTATTATTAAATTCCGATCTATTAAATGAAGATACTTGAAAATTATAATTTATATATGATGATGAAGATAATGAATATACTTTATAGTTTGATCCAATATAATCGCCTGCAAAATCTAGTGTCATATTTCCATCTTTAGTATAATAATTTAATAAAAATACCTCAGTTGCATAATTATNNAATTATTTTCTAACATAAAAGAGAAATATATACCTTCATTTAAAGATGAATTATTTAATGAATTATTATATGGGCAAAATAACATTAAAGGTACTCTCTTATAATTTTGTTGATATGTAAAGATCATTTGGCCTTTTAAAATATATTTACATAATTTTATTATTTGATCTTTAGTAAGATTTACAGGTTTTGATGTAAAAGTTATTGAATTGCTAACATTTGTATTAGGTATCTCTACATCTGTCATTGATTGCATTGCTTTTAAGAATATTAAATTACTTTCTGGTATTGAATTACTTAATCCAGAGAATTTTTGCTGTAAAGTATTTGGAACTAAAGAACTATTACAAGGATATTGTTTTGATATTGTATGAAGTACTTCCAATGTTTGCATAAGATAGGTTATATCTTTATTAGGATTGTTTGTATAATCTTCTTGTATATATGATAATTTACTAATAGCCCAATTAATACTTTGAATTGTACGAGCAATATTTGATGAATAATTTGCTATAGATAATATTGAATTATCTGAGAAAGAGAACATAGGACTAAATTTATATAAATCAAATGTAGCTTCTTTTGCTGTAGTAAGATTCTCTGGTCTTTTTTGTATTTCTGCAAATTGTTTTACTATAGTTATTACATCTTGAGTATATTTATCTAATGTTTGATTAAATATATGTGAGTAACTTGATGTTGAACTAGATGATACATAAGGCTGTATTTTAAGTTCCATTATAGAAGTTAAATTATTTATAAATTCTGGTATTGTATTAGGAGATATTTGCAATTTATCTGTAATAAAAGTAAGCATGCTCAATCCAGCTTGTAATTGATTAGGCCACATATATATATATGTATTAGTTGTATTTAAACTTGAAAGAAAGTTTCTTGTACTTGCTTGTAATGCTAATAATTCTGTAACAAATATTCCTGCTTGATCAGTAGTTAAATTAGGATTATTAGTAATTAATCTTAATGTATTCATTATTTGATCTCTTTTTTTTATTTCATTTTCTACTGTAGTTATTAAATTTATTGGAGCATATGTAGATATATTACTTAGAGATATACCATTTAAGGAGACTTGTAAACTTTGTGTGCTATTTTTTAGAGATGATAGAAAATCTATAATATAACTATGAGTAATTTCAGTTTTATTATTCATAGCCGCAACTAATTCTGATATAATTACAATAAATTGAATAAAATCTTGAAAATTAGATGAATCACTCATAGTAAAAGGTTTATAAAATATAATCGAAGAGAGTATACTTTTTATACCATTCATTATATCTCCTAAACTGTTAGATTTAATACCAAACCAAGCTTCATTATCTTTCACTATAGATGAAAAATTTATTAACTCTTGATATGCTTGAAATACTATTTCATAATTACTAAATAAATCTCCATTATTTAAATTTATTTTTACTTGTACTTCTGGTGGTAATTTTTTAAATAATTCTACAATTTGTTTTTCTAAGAATTTCTTGTAAGTATCTATTTCTGATAATTGTTGATTTTGTTTTTGAGT
>DCST01000034.1:0-205 GCA_002325765.1 bacterium UBA1459
ATTATAGCAGGAGGAGTTACTGGATAACGTGTTGGTAAAGAAGTATGACTGTTAGGAAGTTTTGTGCCAGTGCCTTTGTTCTTATGAGGATCTTTTATCTTGCGTATAGGTTTTATTGGATTAGAAGGATCTTGATGAGGAGCATCTATTGGCTTAGGTGGTTTAGGAAAATCTGCTTTCCTAGGAACATCTTGAGGTGGTTTAG
>DCST01000034.1:271-5458 GCA_002325765.1 bacterium UBA1459
GGTGGTTGAAAATCTGCTTTCTTAAGAGGATCTTCTGATAATATTTTTTCTTGTATTTGAAGCAAACATAAAGAACATCTTGATATAGTAATAAAATAGATTAAAGACTGATTATCTGACCTAGCAAATATGAATAACATAATTTATTATATCACATTAATTTATAGAGATTTTTATAACATATAATTCTATATAGCTTTTATAGTGCTAGAAGTTAATACAGATTGTATAAATATCATATTATTATTGTTAATCCTATATTCTTTGCCTGTTTTTTTATCTTTTATTGTTATTTCTTTATTTATTTGAAATATATTAAAATTACCTGGATTGTTTATTGAATATAAAAATATAATACTTGGATTTGCGAGTGTTGTTAGCATTTGGTAATCAGATTTATCAAAGCTATTTCATTATTGCTTTTAATTGTTATGGGAGATGCTAATTTTATTATTATTGATCCGTATAACTTAGTGTTAGACTTCATACCCTTTGAATTAAATTTTATTTTTAGTTGATTTAAATCTATTTTTTTTTATCTCCTTTATCTGTTTTAAGAGTAAATTTTTGAGGCTTTAATATATTATATATGTAATGATACATTACAACATATAGCACTTATACCTATTGCCTCTTTATTTAATGTTGATAAATCTTTGACCTTTAAGCCATTAACTGTAATTGTATTTGATGCTTTATTATATGTAATATCTAGGGGATTCTTTGCTATTTCTTCTTTTATTCTTTTAGGTATATTGGTGCACTTATTTGAAAGTACTTCTGCTAGAGATATTGGTTTGTTTATATATTTTGTCCAAACAAAATAAGACAATACACAAGAACTCAATAACAATAATAAAAACACTTAATTTCTTTTTTTTATTTTAGAAGTTTAAGATATTACTTCTGAGTTAGTAAATATTATATAATCAAGTAATATAAATATTATACTTTTGTAAGTAGTTTAAAATAATTACATCTATTTGATGATGTGTAATTTCATATTTTTCTTTATTAGTAACATCTATAATTTCTGTATCATCTTTAATGGTTAAGTTATGAAGACCTTGTAAAGCAGAATATAAAAGAATAATATCTAAAGATTTTGACGCTTTGCTTAATAAAGATTGTGAATTTGATATATTATAATCTATATTTACTTCTGAATTTTTAATAATAACTTTAATTTTAGGTGTATCTACTTTAATTACTATCATAGAAAATAAATTCATTAATAATCTTTGACGACTTTCAATTTCAATACCATTTATTTTAAGTGTGCATAAATCAACTTTTATTTTTTGATTATTAACATTTAATATAAAGTATTGTGAGTTTAAATTTAAATCAAAAGAATGATCAATAACATTAGATGCAATGATACAACTTATAAATATTTCTGTTTCATAACTAGTAAAATTTTCTGGTAACTTAAGATTATTAATAGTTATTATATTACTCTTATTATCGTAAGATATAGAAAAATTAGAGTTATTAGATATTATAGATGTAATATTTTTTTCTCTTTCGGTAATATTTATAATATTGGAAGAAAATAAATTAGCAGCATAAATAAACATATTAAATTTTATATTATTTTGAAATAAATTTTATATTATTTTGAAATAATCTTTACTGGATAAGATGTAAAATAATCTAACAGTATAGCATCTATAGATTTATTAGATTGATATGATCCTCCAGAATAAGATCTGATTTTTCCAGCACAATCTATTGAAAGTCCTTGTATATTTTGTAAAGCTGCAAATGTTATTATCTTATCTTCTTCAACTAAACTTAACGAAGATTTCTTACTAGAAATATAAAAATCAAATTTTAAAGTATTTCCATTAATTTTAATATCAATTTTAGGTGTATCTACTACTATAGCAATAGATTCTTTTAATTCTGATTTACAATTATATCTAGTATTATCAATTTTAATAGTTAATTTATCTATATCTATTTCTTTTTGTTTAGTAAATCCAGATGATTGTATATTTAAATTAAAAGTAGAAAAATAAGAGTCAAAATTATGTTTATTTACTTGACTTGCTATCATAGTAGTAACTAATTTGACTTTTTCAGAATCTGTTAATTTGCTATATTTAGATTCATTTAAACCTGTAACCTCTACTATGTCAGTATTATCATTAAAAGAAATAGTAATATTTGTTATATCTTGTAATCTTCTTTGTTTTTTCGATATTGATTCGGAGGATTTAATAAAGAAATCTTTAATGTTAGATGTTTTTTTATTAGTTAATGGATCTCTAAATACATATGATACATATGATAGTAAGAGTGCAAATGTTAGTGAGAGCACAAATGTACCGATAGCAATTATATTGTATTTTTTTTGTTGCTCTGGTGTTAATGGTTTAGGAGGAGGATCTTTTTTTTTCTTTATCACTTTTGTTATAATTATTTCTTCATTTTCTTGATCTTCTTTAGTTATATATGTTTCATTTTCATCATCTTTTTCTTCTCTATAATATTCTTTAATTATACGACAATAAATAAAAAATTGCATATAATATTTTATGTTAAATTAGAGAATATAAAACAAGCTTTGAAGTGCTGCAATATTTCTTTGTGATTAGTATTATCTGAATCAAATAACTCAAAGTATAAAAAAGGATTAACAAGAAGTATATCTATTATACATACGAAATGCATGTGTGCTGAAAGTGCTGAAATCATAGTTTCTCCATCTGTATATTGTTTATAATTTTGTATATCCTTACTCATTTCTATAAAGATTTTTATAAATTTATAAAATATACCTGAGTTTGACTTATTTGTTTTATTTATTATATTTAGAGCATGTACATTTGCATATTTTTGATTAGCAATAATTGAAACTGTATCAGGAGCAACCTTGTCTGATGTGAAAATATCATATAAAAGTTTATTAAAATTTGATATTATATCTTTACCATTTAATGCTATTAATAAATTAGTTACTTGTTTTATAAACGAAAAAAATTCTTTGACCTCTAAATTATATTTTTTACTTGATAGTATTGTATCTAAAATCTTTGTTCCTTCTATTGTGTCTACAATTTGTGGCAAGTAAAGAAATATAGGTAATATACAATTTTTTTCTAAATTCTGTTTACTAATTGCTAAGATAGATTGTAGAAATGAAGATATTTCTCCTTGATTTAAATAATTTTCTATAATAGATATATTTTCTTCTTTATTATCTATCTTGATTTCTTTTTCTGAAATATATTTTAGGCTAATTGATAGAGATTCAGTTATAATCTCCGATATCTGATCGCAACTTTTTACTGATAATTGAGATGTGGGACTAAATGATATTGCTTTTTTTATTACTCTCGGTACAACAGAAATAGGTAAAGGCTCAGGAGGAGGAGCAGGTTTTTTAAAACTCTTAGAAGGAGATTTAGGTATTTCTTTCTTTTTTAATAATAATAGTAATGACATGCGAGGAATAGATTGAAAGATAGATAATAATCTATTACTTTTTGGTAATTTACAATATATAATCATAATTTTATTATATCAAATCTTTTGCGTAAATTTTAATACTAGAAATATGATCTTTTATTAAGTTACCTATACTAGGATTCTTAATTATATCAAAAAAATAATAAGAATTTTTTCTTATTTTTTCAACATCATCAATTATTATTATTAGGTCTCTCTTCATAGCTTTTAGAAAGTGATTAATGTTCATAAGGATCATCATCATAATGACGGCCTTGAAATTTATTTACAAGAGATAATCGGAAAAATCTACTATATCTTTATGTCTATCGTAAAATGTGGGCCAAATATCCTCATCAACATGTTTATATTTACTTCTTCACATAAAATAGATATGCCCTTAAATATAGGATTAAATTCAGTATCAGAATTCCATATAGTCATGTTTTGAATAATAGGTGATGTTTTATATTCACTCTTACTTATATTCTTATATTGAAAACATGTATTTATATATTTTTTGCAATGTGTAATTATATGATCAATAAATTTACTTGCAGATTCTGCTATACTTTTTTGTTTATTAAAAATATTTATATTAAATCTACATGGTAACGGAAATTTCAGTTTTTTATATTATGTAATGTACTCTTTTTATCATCAAAAGTAGGTTTTTTATCATTAGGAGTAGGTAAATTAGAAGAAAAAGAAGTATTTTTATTTTGTAATGGTATTAAAGATGTATTTGGAAATGGAGATAATAAATGATTAAATATTTTTTTTTGTCGGTTTACAGTGTATAATCATAATTTATTATATTATTATCTATTGAATTAAATATAAGTTTCTTTATATATTTTTTCTAATGTAAATATATTATAAAATATAGTATCTTTTTCATTAAATATCATATTTCTTAATTTAATTACCAGTTCTTTAGGTAATTTTTCCCAAGCGCCAATATGTGCACCTGAAGAAAAGTATTTTCTGCTTTTATCCTTTAAATTGGCATATTCTGTTCCTAGGCCTAATTTAGTAAATTGTTCTTCTGGATATATGGATAAATCATCTATTTCTAGAAGTATATTGTTACTATAATCTCTAAATAAACATTTATTCGTATTATCTGCTATCATAGATAAAAGTTGTTTAGCGTATTTGCGTTTTGTATGATATTTGCTATATAAATTGTGATATTTATTTAATATATCAAAAAATATATTTGGTGATTTGTTAAATTGTGATTTGATTTTGCTCCTAAAATGATCATTTTCTAAAAACAATGATAGACATATACAAGAATCCATTAATTCGCCTGCCATCGTAGTATTTTTAAAATTAGTCTCGCAATATTTCTGTATTTTTTTAAAATCTTCTTGAATAATATTCTTAAATCCAGCTTGTTTTTGTTGTTCAGAGAGTTGTCTGAATAATGGTTTATATCCTAATAATTTTTCTATTTCATCTCCAATACCTTTTATTACTTGATAAACAGCTTGCTCAAATACTTCAAATTGTTGCTTACATTCTTCTTGTGATAAATTATCTATATCTATTTTTTGAGGTTTTGTTGTACTAGGTGAAGGTAAATCCTCTGGATCTTTCTTATCAGGTAGATCTGTGCGATCTTTCTTCTCAGGTGGATCTTTAGGATCTTTCTTCTCAGGTGGATCTTTAGGATCTTTCTTCTCAGGTAAATCCTCTGGATTTTTCTTGCCAGGTAGATCTTTA
>DCST01000031.1 GCA_002325765.1 bacterium UBA1459
TCAGTGGTAGGAATAGATAATGTTATTATGTTACTTTTTTCTTTCTCTGGAACTGATTCTAAGATTGCTTTTAGAGTTTGTTGATATAACGATCGTAAATTCTCTATTGATTCATAATTACTACGAAACTCTAAATCAAGTTGTTGTTGTAAATGTAATATTTGAGCTATAAGATCATTTATTTTGCTATTTTGCTCTTGTGTTAACTTACTGAATTCTTCCAACACCTTATTTATATTATTAAGAAAAGGTTCTTGGCTTTCTTCTATTGCATTGCTAAATTTTTCCAATAATTCTTGTTTTAAATCTTCTTGAGCAATATCTTTACTTTTACTTAAGTTTTTGATTTGAGCTAATATACTATTTAAATTACTAGAATCAGCCGGAGGTAAACTAGCTCTTGGAAAATTAATACTATTTGGTGAAATATCTTCTTTTAGATATTCATATCCCTTAGATTTATGTTTTTTCATATTAAATTCATCATCTTTAATAGAAGCAAAAGGTGATAATTGTTGAATGAAACTATCTGCAGCATCTGCAAGATTTATTATTATTCTTCCTACGGTACCAAGAGTTTGCTGTACACATTGTTTCATTGTTTGTGAAATTTGAGAAAAGCTATTACATGTGTTTATTATCGGTATTCTCCATTGATCAGCAAAAGATTGTATTTTATCAATACACCAATTATACATTGATATCAATTCTTTCTTTAATTTTATAACCTCTGGATTATCTGGATCTATTTGTCCTTGATTAATTGCAAGTAATAATTCTTGTAAGTTATTGGCATTAAATCCATTTTTGCACATTAGTATTTGTGACATTCCCCCCAGATGTATTAATGGAACATTATCTAATCTATTAAAAAGAATTGGATGTTTATAATCTCTAGTAAATAGATTAACATATATATTAATATAATTTAAAAATGTATATAATATTCTTTGAAATGATTCTACTGTATTTGGAGATTTATATAGATCATTAAGGCTATTTTGAATAGCTATATTTTTTTGATCTGTTGTATCTTTATTAAGCTCATAAAATGGAATTGTCAAGTTATATTGCGCATATATTATAAATATCATAATATAATTATATTTTATATTTATTTGCTTATCTATTAATGCGTTCTATTTTATTAAGATTATATAATATTTCTTTAATGAGAGTTTCGATAATATGAATTACAAAAATATGAGATAAAAGAGTTATATCGATATTACTTGCTAAAGCAATTAAATGATACATATAAGGTATATTTATTCTGTCATCAATATATAATTTTTTGATATTTGCTATTTTTTCTGGAGATTCAAATGAACTAATAACTGCTAAAAATTGTTTATGCTCTTCTTGTAATTGTATTAATGATTTTTGAATATCTAATAAAATTGTTNNAATATTGAGTAGCATTTTTTATTATATAATCGCAAAATTCATTAATTGTCATATTCATATCTATGATTAATAGCATGGATGAATCAAATATTTGAAGATATTCAATACCTATATTTAATATATTAATTCTCATATTTATATCATAAAAATGAAAAATATTAAGAAAACTATCTATATTATGTTTATTGTCTAAATTATTATTAGTAATATATTTTTGATATGCATTTCTATGATAAATAGCACTTTTTTCTTTAGTTAATTTATATATAGTCTCTCTTTTCTGAGAAATATTATTTTTTGCGAATAAAATCATGATTTATTTTACATCATTATTTATGTTATATTCTTTTACAGATGAAGTAAATAATAGTAGTGAATCTGAAATCTATAGCATAAATATTATAGAAGCTATCAATAAACTTGAAAACCAAAACTTTTTTTCTTTAAGAATATTATTTCTAAAACCATGCTATTTTTTTATAGATCAAGATATATATTATGTAAATAATTTTGATTACTTTTTAAGTAATTATAAAAACAATTTTTATCAAGCTATTATGAAGTATAAAATTCTAAATCATTCATTTTACTATTATGAATTATTTAGTTGTTATAAAATTAACTCAGTTTATGAAATAGATTTAAATTTATTTTTTGAAAACTTTGAGGAATTTATTTTATTTTCTAATGAACTTAATATTACTTATAAATCTTATGATATTGATATGAATGATTATATTAAATATACTTACTATTATCAATCAGATGAAATAATAACATTTAATATACATATTATTGAAAAACAAATTTCTAGAATAATTGAAATACAAGCACCTAGAGCTAATATATATAAATATTATATGTATAATATCTTAAATCTTAATAAAATGTCATATAAAACAGTGTTAATAAATCAAGTTAGAGATTATATATATTTAAATAAAGAATTCTTTCTTATAAACTTTTTACAATTAAATATAGATAAAGCTAGTATTTGTAAAAAAAATGCTTATATTTCATATTCTTATTCTTATAAAGAAGGATATGTATACTATATTAAATATAATAAAATTAAATTTCAATCTAAATTAAGATTATATCCTACTTCATTAGTATATTAATAATCTGTATCATTTTTTATTGTATGTGCATTTTTGCGTATTAAATAATATTCATCTGAAATAGCAGTCATATCAATTATTTTGTTCTCATAGTTTAAATAATTACTTAATGTATCTGGTAAGTTTATAAATATATCTAGTTCTTGCTTTGCAATATTTTTATTTACAATTATCATATTACTATTTAAGTAAATTATTTTTTTAGATTTCATTAAATGAAGAAAAATACTTGATAATAAAGAGTCTTTTGTGATAAATCCTTTTGTGGCTCCAAATTCATCAGATACAATAAACATACTATAATTAATACTCATTGGTAATAAATATAAAACTTCAGTATAAGATGAAATAAGTAAAATATCTTGCCTTATTTTCATTTGTTTTAGAGCTAAATCTGAAATATGATAATATCCAATTACTTCATCTTTAGAATCCTGACATATAGGCAAAAAGTTATTATTATTTTGTGCAAATAGTTGCTCTATTTCGCTCTTATCACTAGATAATTCTGCATAGTAATCAATTGCTATTGTTAAATTGTTTGCTGTAACTCGAGATAAATCAAAATATGGAGGTATTTTTTTATTGCTTTTTTTAGAGAAAAAGTTAAATATTTTGCTTAATATTCGAGATACAGACATATACTAAAAATATAATATCATATTTTCTAACTAAATCTTATGATTTTCAATATAGAGACCTTATATCTTTAATATTATACTTAATCATTAAAATTCTTTCTAATCCTCCTCCAATTGCAAATCCATGCATATAATTAGTATTAGAACATTTAAATACTTCTGGCGAAATAAATCCACATCCAAGAATTTCTAACCAGTTATTATTAAAATACATATCTACTTCATAAGAAGGTTCTGTAAAAGGAAAAAAACTTGGTCTCATTCTAATTTCAATATCTTTATTAAAATAAGAAGATAAGAAGTATTTAATACAAGCAATTAAATGTTTTATAGTATATTTTTCATTAACACATACTATTTCATACTGATGAAACATTGGTAGATGAGTACTATCATGATCTTTACGATAACAAGCCCCTATAGTAAAAACATTAAATAATTCATCATACTTTTCATACACATATGATTGTATATTACTTGTATGTGTTCTTAACATTGTACCATCTTTGCAAAAAAATGATTGATGATTTGTTCTTACTGGATGATCTAATGGTATATTTNNATAAAGTATCTTTTTCTGGCGCGACAAATTCTTCAAATTCTATAGGAAGATCAAGTATATATCTCATATTTTTTAAAATATTTTTTAACTCAATTTTAGCTTTTTCTATCGGATGTCTATTCTGTATATTAATCTGATATTCTAATGATATATTTTCATTTTTTAACTCAGTTAAGCTATTATATTTCTCTTGAAAGATTTTTTCAATTTGATTTTTATAATCATTAAATTCTTTACTTTTTGTTTTATCAGTATTAATAATTTTCTTTATTTGATTATTAATTTCTTGCGCAAGACTTTGAATGGTAAGTTTTGATTGATAGGTAAAGGCTAAATTACCATCATCTGTTGTAAAGCCACTCGTATGGTTCATTAAATTCTTTACTTTTATCTCGTTATTATCATCATCTCTTATATCAAACCAAGGATAGNNATATATATATATTTGTATATAAATATATTAATAAAATAAGAAACTACAAAATAAAATTTATATTACAGATATTTATTAAATAAATATTAAATTCAATAAAATTTATCAAAAATGCTATTATATGCTTATAACATCATATGAAGAAAATTATTGAGCGTACTTTAACGCATAAAGAACTAAAAGAAAATGGCATGGAACAATGGATTAATTATTTTCAAGAAAAATTAAGAAAAAAATATCCTATGGGTATTTCATATAATTCTGAAAGCTTTATTATAGCTGCACATGAAGAATATACAGAAATATATAAATATCGACCTGTAAAAATAGTAGTACAAGAAAATACAGTAGAATATACTTATAAATCTAAATATTATTATGAGTATATTTTATTTCAAAACAATACAATAAAAGTGAGAAAAAATCTTACAATTAATAATTAATTTGTTGTATAATTATTGCATGTACTATTAGCTCAGTTGGATAGAGCGCCAGCCTTCTAAGTTGGAGGTCGCAGGTTCGAGTCCTGTCTAGTACATATTTCTTGCCAATTTAGCTTAGTTAGTAGAGCATTTCATTCGTAACGAAAAGGTCATAGGTGCAAATCCTATATTTGGCGATAATTTAATATAAATTTTATACAATTGCAGATTCTATAGAGATATTTTTTTATTTCTTATCTTTTTATATACAAAAAATAGTATCGATATTGTCACTCCAATAATGAATACTGTTGCTATACCTTTTTTAGTAATAATATATCCATCAATTAACTCTGATTGATTTGGATTATTAGTAGGAGGTGGAGAAGGGGGTAGATTTTTATCTTTCGATTCTTTTAATTTCTCAGATATTTCTTCTAGTTTTTTACTGAAATCTTCTATAGTTTTTGGATTAAAATATTTATTTACTGTGCCTGAAACTTGTTGCGCGGCATTACTAATAGTATCTAGCTGACTTGTAGAATTAGCTATTATTAAGGCTGGATTATTGTTTACTGTTTTTTGATCATCTTCTGATAATTTAGAAAATGGTTCGCAATAATTTTGATATTTTTTATATGCTATTGTTGGTAGATCTTCTGATTGATCAATTATATCCTTATTATCTTCAAAAAATTTCTTGTATTCATCTATCATAGGTGAAGATATAATACTTTCTGGCAAATCAACAAAATTACCAGTTCTAAGTTTTTCTTTTTGCTCTTCAGATATTTTTAACTTTTCAATATATATATTATAATGCTTGTTTTTCTCTTTAGTCTCATCAATTTTCTTTTTATTAATACTGTTATTAAAGTCTGATAATATCATATCAAAGTTATTTAACACTTTTGATTTTGAAAATGGTTGTTTCATGCAACTTAATGATTCTTTTAATGCTTTTACTCTTTTATCATATTCTGGTTTAAGTAATTTATTTCTCTCTGTTTCAAATATAAAGCTATGATTTGATTCTATTAATAAAGATCCTAATTGATTAACTAAAGTAGGAATTAATTCTTTTACTAATACTACTATTGCCTGTTGAGCATACTGACGCAGTTCTTGAAATAAATCAGATATAGCCTTTGGATCTCTATTAACAATTGCTGTTAGTATATCTAATATTTTATCTCCTGCTATTGTATATTTACCTACTGTGACATTAGTATCAGATAAATCTTGCATTAATTTTGTTATAACTAATGATGATATTTTTTTTATTTGATTTGTAAGTATATTGGCTGCTTGTGCTCCCGTATTATCTTTATCTAATAAACTACAAATCATATCGAAAACTATTTGAAAAACAGGAGTATCTTTTATTTTTACTAGTAATAATTGATCTATTGTTTCTTCTGTCATAACAGTAATCTTATTAGCTGCATTATTTGTAAGTTCCTCTGTATTCAGATTTTTAATTGCATCACTTAATTCTTTACTTACTACTGATAATTTTGCTACTATATCTTCTCTTGTAATACAATATATTACACAAATCATACAATAATAATAGTTCTTTATATTTTAAAAATATATTTAATTGCACTAATGAATTGCCTAATTATTTCTTGACCAGCACTTATTATTCTAGAAAAATTGTCTATAAATGATGTGTTGGTAATTATATCTATTACTTTGTCTTTTATTAATNNACATTGACTCTTGTTAGATCTATATTCTTTTTGATCTCCTGTAAAGGTTTTTTATACTCTTCTAAGATAGGTTGTAATTTTTTTATTTCATTTAATATCTGATCTTTAATGTCAAATTTTTCAGATAAAAATGGAGTATTAGATATAGGTCTTGTTTTAAAAAATGATTGTATATCAAATGGTTTTGATATTTCTGATTTATGTTTTGGTTGTTTAGTAAAATTTGATTTTATTTTTGATTTTATTTTTTTTTTAACTTTGTTATAAGTATCTTCTATAATACTTGTAGTTTTTGTTTGAGCAATAGTTTTAATTCCTTCTATATCTTGTATTTTTTTATTATCTAAGATAATTTTTGGATCTTTAGCTATATCAAGTCCTAACTTAATAAGATCTGGTAACTGTTTTAACTGCTGCTCCTTTGAATCTTTTGGTCCTTTATTAGGTTCTGATGAGAATAGGCGGCTCAACATGTTTTTCATCGAGTAAAGTCCGGATATAGCACTTATTGCTGCATTATTATCTAAATTGTTTGTTATTATTGATCCTATTATTTGACTAAAATTTTCTGTACTTTTTGTAGAGTATAATGAAAAATAATATTTTTCCTTATAATAACCAAGAGTCATTTGTTCTTTATGAGATAATGCGCAAGAGAAAATATGACATAAAAATAATCCCATGTTTATATAATCTTTACTATGCTTAGAATGTTTATATAATTTATTTATTTCTTTTGATAAATCTGATGTTAGATTTATTTTTGTAATATTCGTAATTACTTCCTGATTTTCATCTTTTTGCGCCAATTCTATAATTTTTTCTAAACATTCAAGTAAAAACTCCGCATTAGATTGTGATTTATCTTTCATTACATTTGCATGATTATATCCATATTGTATTAATACATCAAATGCTTTTTTTTGATCTGCATTTAATTGATCTGTAAAGAATTCATATATCGATTTACTTTTATATTTCTCCTTATCTGTAATAATTTTATCTCTTATTTCATCGTGTTCTAGTTTAGATGGTTCATGCATAATCTTATATATATCTGCAATTAATTTTATTCCATCACTAGTGTTATTATTAAACAACTGATGAAATTTTTTTTCTTTTGCAAAGGTATCATTATCTGTATATATTTTTTTAAATTTATTTTCTTTTTCAATGCCAGATGTAACTAATTCACATATATCTATATATTTATTTAATGCTAGTAAACAAGGAAATATTTCATATTGTGCTCCACCATCTTTTATATATTGTGTTACACTTTTTATAGTATCTGGTATTTTACTAGGATCTTTTAATAACTCTTGAGTGACCTCAGGTCTAACTTGGTATTTATTAAATAAGTTTGTTGATATTAGATCTTCTAATTGTAAAAAAATAGAAAAAGAAAGTTGCTGTATTTGTGTTAAAGCTAATGAATCTATGTTTTTTTCTAAAGTAGTTAAGAACATACTTTATTTTACTTATTATTTTCTTCTTTTGGTATTAATGTTGACAAAATAAGTACTGAAAATAGCCAAATTAATGCAATTGCAAAGACAACTATAAACATACTTATCGCTAACAATTTAGATTGAAATGATAAACCAAATCCATTCATAACAATAAATAATCCAAAAGCAACAAAGCTTTTACCTAGTCTACCAAATAAACCTTCTGCATTTTTTATATTAAGTTGATCTGTAAGATTTTGTAATCCAATAAGAAATTCTTTTGTTAGATCAAAAGTACCATATTTTGCTGCTTTAAATAAACTAATAATAAAAATACCAGAATATACAGATAATGAAACACCAGTATACCCAAAGACACTGAGACTTGGAAAGACAACTGGAGAGAATAATAAAATACTACCAATAACTACAATTACTGGTGTTACAGCAGCTCCACCTAACCATGGTAAATATTTGATCACAAAATTACCAGACATTGCAAAGATCATTGATATTCGAGATTGTACAATAAAGTATGTAGAGTTTAGTATATTATACGTAACAGTTGATGATTCACCTATTGCTGTTGTTGCTACTGAATATTCTTTCATTTTACTTTTGAAGAATTGCTCCATTGCAACGCTACAAATACCATATTGTACTGTTAATAATGCAAGTAATAATAACTTAGGTTTATTTGTAATCATATCTATAATACCATCTTTAGAGATCTCTCCTTTCTTTTTCTTTTCTCCTGCTTGAGGATGACCAGGATCTTCATTATTATTAAAAAAGTAGTAATTTGTATACAATAATACAACTGATGCAACTAAAACAACTATAGTAGCGTAGAAAACTAGAGAATCTAATTGTGTTTTTGCAATTAAAGATTTAACTGCATCATTATCCATTTTTAGATTATGAAGTTTGGCAAAATTTTCTCCTATATTTCTTGCAGCAAGTTTAACAAATGATCCAAGTATTTTACTAATATGCCCAGATAATAATGATGCAAATTGACAAACAGTTAATATAACTGGATATTGAGATTTTCTCTCTTCTGATGTAGAAACAAATCTATTTGCTACTTGCCAGAAAAAGACTAAAGTAACTGATACTGCCCATGTTTCTGCTAAAATATAATATAATATTCTAGGCCATATAGATAAGCTATCCATAATACCGTGACCAAGCGATGTTTTTGTTTTCCATAAAGCAATGGTTTCTGCAGAAGGTGTAATCATTGGCTCTATATTAAATAATACAAATCCGAAAACAGTAAAGTATGCAACAATAGGCATCACACCATAATATGCTAATTGAGAAAATGGTACTAATTTTGTGATTTTATTATATAAAAATTGATAACCTAAAGCAAAAAAGAATACACATACTTTGGCAACTACAGCTCCCTCTGATCCAATAGATCCAATTACTAATGCATCTTTCATTTGTCTTGCAAATGTATAAATAAATATAATAATACCATACATAATTGCAAGTGGTATAAAAGTTCTCCATGAAGATCTTTTAACATTGCATAAATACTCTCTAAAGGTAGCAATAATACCTATCCAAGCTATGGTTTCAATAAACCACATAAGTAGGTTTTTATATAAATCACCAACAAATTCAATCTTATTACTAATTATAGTAGGAGAGATGAATAGTATACCTAAAATTACTAATGAAAATAAAAGCAAGGCCATTCTAGATGGGCTAGTTAGAATATTTTTAAGTTCCATATCTATAATTATATCATATAACTTAAATTGCATTTTTAATATAATGATTTAGCAATTTTATAATCTTATATTAATAATTATAAAAAATAACTTCTATATATATCTTCAAAGTTAGATATTAAATCTTTAGAAATATACTTCATTGGAACTGATGTATAAATTGTAGTAAGTTTTAACTGAGTATTATAATCACTAAAATCATATTTAGGAAAATTTATTTGCCATTTATCTTGATCTATATTAAGTATTTTTACTGCTGTTTTTGGCCCAACGTTTTTTATGCCAGTAATATTATCACAAGCATCTCCGCATAATGCTAAAAATTGAGCAAACTGATATGGATATACTTGATATTTTTCATAGCAATAATTTTCATCATAATATATTTTTTTAAATGGATTATATATTTCAACATCAGATTTAATAAGTTGTATAAGATCCTTATCTGCTGTATAAAGTATTTTATGCATATTGGGAGCATAAGTATAACTACCAATTAAATCATCTGCTTCGTAAATATCAGAGTAATCAACATTAAAGTTAATACTTTCTAGAAATTCAATAAGCATAGAAGCTTGTAAATATAAATTTGGATCTAAGCTAGATCTATTACTTTTATAGTTTATATCTATTTGTTTTCTAAAATTATTTGAGCATTTATCAAAAATACAAATAACAACACCTTTTTTATGCAATTTATTAACAATTTTTAATACAGGTAAAATTCCATTAATATTTATACCATCTCTACTCAAAATTTCAGGTGATGCAAAGAAATATTTTATCAATAGTAAATTAGTATCTAAAAGATATAAAATACTTTTTCTATTATTTTGAGAACTTTTCTGAGACATATTTAATAATTGTTTCCTGTATAATAGATTGTATAAGTTTATCTGTAATACCTTCCTGTACTTTTATAATAATATTATTTTTAAGATTATCATCATTTATAATCATATTATAAAATCTTATCATAATTTCTTGCTGTAATTTTTCAGTAAAAATCTTATCAAAAACACTTGCATTGTTATTTTCAAACATTTGTATTATCATTTTTGATATACTATTTTCAATAATATTATTAATTTCACTAATATGATTATTTAACCAATAATTTATAGTTGTTTCAACAAAAGAGTCCGATTTATTTTCTTCTATTTTACTTGGTTCTGTATATATGTCATCATTTCTTAATGAAGACAAAAGATTATTGATATCATTCATGAAATTAATTTATCATCTTTTATATCTCATTATTAAATTTATTGCAAGAAAGTTATTCTATAAATATAAAATGTATAATAATTACTTTTTAAAATCTAATATAGATGTAAAACAATTTAAGAACATACAATATAACTCAGTTACTTTAATAAATAAAAAAATAAATCCTGACAATAAAATATATCTTTTTGAATTATCTAATGAGAAATTATTATATATCAATCATTTTAAAAATATTTATTTTATAGGTTTTGTTGATAAAAATCAACATAGAGTTACTACTTATAGATCAGATGTTATATCAATTGATATAAAAGACTGTAAATATCAATATCATGATAATAAATATCTTTTTTCCTCTGATAATGATTATTTATTTTCTTTTGATGATCAGAATTTACAGGTAAATGTACACAAAGGTAATCAAATTATACCATTACCTTTGTATCATTATCCCTCAACTATAAAACTCAATAGTAGTATTTCATATTCTTTAATTCTTGCTTGTATATTTTTTATTATATTATCAATATGTTGTATTATAATAAAGAGTTTTTTCAAATCAACTGATAATATTGCCATTAAATTTATAAAAGAAAATGATGAATATTATTACACATATAATATTTTTAGTATCATAAATATTTTTATGATATTATTTCTTAGTATATCATTTATATTTTGTTTAAAAATACTTGAGCAATTAAACAGCACTAATATTTATACTTATATTTTTGGATCTATTATTTCAANNCTTCAATATTATTAATATTATTTTTAATACAATCTATTTATAATTTAAATTAATAAATATAATATCTTTATTTTATAAAATAGTCAAATGATTGCCTATACTAAAGATAATAGTTGTATTACAGTAGCTAAGTTTGATAATAAGCTTTTAGTATTACCTCGTATTTACAATGCTTCTTCAGATAATGAATATAATAAACTTGAGTATCTAAATGAAAATAATTATGATATATTTCCTGATGCTAATACTATTGAAGTTAATGACTATACAATAATTGAACCAACTAAAATACACGGTATAGCAAAGATAAGTACATCTGTGCATCCTGCGCCACAATCAACAACTTTAATTAATATAAAGACTAATAATAACAAACTCAACTTCTCTAATCTTATTGCTTTTATATTAAGTATTACTTTTACGATAGCTCTATTTTTTATAATAATAAAATATAAAATTCCTACATCATGGATTATATTTCTAAGCATCATTATTTTTATATTAATCGCACAAAACATTCTATTAGGTTTTTATTTAGTAAATAAGAATGATTATAATACAGTTATAGTATGATATATAAAGGTGAAATATCTTCCTGGAATATTGAATGCTCACAAAGTGATGAATTAATTAAATCTATTTATATAAAAAGAAAATATCATGAAGATTTTGATATATTTATGAAAAATGATATTAATGACTATTGGCCAATAAAAAATAAGGTAAAAAACTTAGATCTGGCTCTTGATTTATGTATTAATGCAATTAAAAATAATTCTACTATTGGTATAGTAGGTGATTATGATGCTGATGGTATAATAGCTACATCATTACTTATTTCATTTTTTAATCAAGCAAATATTAAATACAAATATAAAATACCAAATAGATTTATAGATGGATATGGTATTACTCCAAATATTTTAAAAGAATTAGATACTCAAATAATTATTACAGTAGATAATGGTACAAGTGCATATGAAGCAATTGATATGGCAAATAACAATAATATTAATTTAATTATACTTGATCACCATACGATTAATAGAGATATTGAAGTAAAAGCATTTGTAAATCCATGTCAAGATAATTCAATATATGAAATACCATGTGCTGCAGGACTTACTTTTATATTTTTATNNATTTTTATATGAATTAAACTTAAAACTTAAAACAAAAATAAATATGTATCAATTTGTTGATAAAGTAGCTGTGGCAACAGTGTGTGACTGTGTAAATATGAGAGGATTTAATAGAGCAATTGTTAAAATAGGTATAGAAAAAATCAATAAACAGCCTTCTTTAGCTTTTAAGTATATGATTACATCAGATGTTAATGAAATTACTATGGGATATTATATTGGGCCTTGTATTAATGCAACAGGTAGATTTGGTAAAGCTGAATATGCAATTAATCTACTTATATCTGAAGATGAAAAAGAAGTAGAAATACTTACAGCTAAAATAGGACAACTAAATATTGATCGTAAGGTTCTCGATAAACAAATTTATCAAGAAGCTTTAATCCAAGAATCTTTTAGTTTTTGTAAAGTGTTTTTTGGTAAATGGCATGAAGGTGTAATTGGTATAGTTGCTGGTAGACTTGCGCAAAAATACAATGCTCCTGTAATAGTAATGAGTGAGAATGAAAATAATTTTAAAGCATCAGCAAGATCTATAGCAAATTTTAATATTGCAGGATTAATTAAAAAAGGTATTGAACTTAATATTATTAAGTTTGGTGGTGGTCATGCTATGGCAGGAGGATTTACATTACAAAAAAGTAAATTAGATTTATTTTTAAATTTTATCTATGAATATTCTGAATCAATGACAGTAAATACAGACTTATTATATAATGTTGATAGTGTAATATCCTTACATTCAATTAATGTAGATTTATATAATCAAATTATACAACTAGGCCCATTTGGTATAAATAACAACATACCATATTTTTGTATACCAAATTGTATTATTACATCAACTAAAGTGATTTCATATAAACATTTATTAGTATACTTCACAGATCAATTTAAAACAAAAACATTATCAAGTATTATTTTTGATTTTATAAACTCAAAATTACAGAATATACCTGTAAATAAGATTATTTGCTTATTTGTTACATTATCGATTTATAAAAAAAATATAAGTATTAATATATGTGACTACTATGAAGCTAATAAACAAGCAATTCTATCTGTTACCTGAGCACCATTTTTTGTCCATAAATTAAATTTAACTAAGTCTATTTTAAGTTTCTTGCTTTTTTGATCTGTTTTCTCTAAAGGATTGTAGAAACCAATTACTTCAATAAATTTACCATCACGAGGACTTCTTGAATTTGCTACTACAACTCTATATTTTGGTTTATTTCTACAACCACATCTTTGCAATCTGATTTTTACCATAAATTAATTATATTATTTTTTTTATTATTGAAATACATATAATTTTAGGATATCTACCATATCAATTGTTTTGTTTGATAATACAGAATTTAATAATACTGAATAACTATCAACTAAAATAATTTTATACACGTATAAAGAAAGATTATTGATTTCAAATAGAGATTTAGATTCATTATCTCTATTATGAAAATTATATATATCATATTTAATATTTTTTTGATAATCAAAGTTATAATATTTAAATATAGATAATGATGAAATATTTTTGTGAAAACCAAGTATAGTAAATTTATTATTAAATAAATGTATATTATCTAGACAAGTGTTTACAAACTGTATTAAATGTTTTAATGATATTGTATTACTATTTTCGGATATGATAATATTTTCTTCTCTTAGATTTTTAATTTCATAAAGTAAATTTCTTTCTATATCATAGATATCACATACTCGTATTGCTATAATTTTTAATAATGTATTATGATCAAATATTTTTTTATAAAATAATTCTTTAAGTCCATTAAGCAAGCAGTTTTCTAGTATAATACTTTCTATATTAAATACAATAATTATTTTAGATGTTCTAATTTTATTTAATTCTCTAATATAAGATTTATAAGATTCAAAATTATTTTCATTAATAATATATAAATCAATAATTACTTTATATGACTCGAGATTATGATCAAATCCATATGCATTAAATTTATATTGATATTCATAATTATCTGTTATTAAGGTAATATCATTATATTTGGAGTATGTTTCTAGTATTTTTGCATCATTTGAGATAATAACAATATTTGAAGTATTTAAAATATATTCATAATTTATTTTTATTTCATTTTTCTGTAAAAAATATTCTAGTATTTTTAAATTAGATTTGATGATTTTTTGTGGTAACAAATTATATAATTCCATAAGAGCATCTGGTGATGAACAAATAATTTCATCTGTTTGTTCTAATATTACTATAGCTTCTGAGGGTTTATTTGTTTCAGCTATATTATAATTACCTATCATATTATAATTTTCACATTGATATACTAGTATTTTCTTTTCTATAGTATTATTTAATCCTATAGCTATATTTAATGGCAATGCAACACACAAGAAAAGTAACCATAATCCAATATTCAATGCTGAAATTAAATAAAGAATCATACAAAGAAAACTTATTAAACCTATTTTCGTAATTAAAAATAGTATATATTTTTTTTTCATATAAATATACGGTAAAATTAATAAAAATAATATAAAATACACAGCAAAAATTATTAAATCTACCTGCCTAAATAAATAAATACCGGACAATAACTCTAAAATGCTAAAAATAAGTAAACCTATATAATTAATACGATTTGTAAAGACAATCTTCATACAATATAATTTAAGACATTTTATGTTACATATAAATTATTTTCATTTAAATTATATTATGACTTTTGTTTGCAATGAAGATCAAATTAATATAGCAAAGTATTTACATAAGAAAACTTATATACCAATTATATGTATTTTTAAGCTTTTAAGACAGAAACATATACTGGTTAATAATAAAAAAGTAAATAAAAACTATAAGCTAGCAATTAATGATATTATTTATCTCGCGGATCATATTGAAATAGAGAAAAGAAAATATAATAATTTAGCTCCAGACAACTTATTTGAATCATGTTTATTATATGAAACATCGGATATTTGTATACTTAATAAGCCGTATAATTTAGCTACACAGCGCGGTACTAATATTCTTTATAGCATTGATGATGCAATACAAAAATATTGTTTAAATAATAATATATTACCTTATCATCTTGTGCATAGAATTGATAAGGATACCTCTGGTATTTTAGTTGTTGCTAAAAATAGAAAGATAGCAATAAGTTTATCAAAATTATTTCATAATAGAAAAATATCAAAAACATATCATGCTATTTTATGCGGTAAAGTAGAGCAATCTCATTTTATAGTAAATGCACCTATAGAAAAAATAGATTTAAAATGTATAGTAAGTGAGAAAGGAAAAGAAGCTATTACAGAGTTTACACTAATTAAATATATAAATATCAATAATAATATATATAGTTTAATGAGTATTAAACCTCTAACTGGTCGTACACATCAAATAAGAGTACATAGTATGTATGCAGGATATTCTATACTTGGAGATACAAAATATAATGGTGATACATATTTTAGACTTGCATTGCATGCGCATTCAATACAAATATTTAATCAAATATTTACATGTGAAGCTGAATTTGAGAAATGATTATTTTGTGATCAGAATACTATAATTATTTTATAAGCAGCATGCCATAATTAACTTATGAATAAGATGACAGCTTTGGAAGAACAATATTATGAGATAAAAAAACAATATCAAGATACAATTGTATGTTTTCAGTTAGGAGATTTTTATGAGATGTGGAATGAGGATGCAGAAATTGTATCAAAATTACTTGGACTAACACTTACAAAACGTAATCATAAACCAATGGCAGGCATACCTGTAGGTAATATTGACTTTTATCTCAGTAAACTTGTAAAAGAACATGAATTAAAAGTAGCTATATGTGAGCAAATTGAAACACCAGAAGAAGCTAAAAAAAATAATAGATCAATTGTTACTAGAGCTGTTATTAAAATCGTAACTCCAGGATCTTTAGTAACAGATTTACCAGATAATAACTATATTTTAGCTTGCACATTTAATGGTACCTGGCAGCTTGTATATGTAGATATTGCGACTGGAGAATGTTTAGCTGAAGAAACAAGTCATGATTTTTTATTATCAACTATTTATAAAATAGCTCCAACAGAAATAATTTTACCAAAACATTTATCTGATCATTTAGTTAAGTATTATGATGATATTTTACATTTAGTTGATGAATATGAAAATGCATATGATATTTTACAAAACTATCTTAATAGTCTAAAAATTAATATAACTTTACAACCAGTACAAATAAATAAAAAATATTTTATAAACTTGGGTACAAATACACTAAGAAATCTAGAAGTATTTTCAGATTTATCTGGTAATATGAAAAATAGTTTATATAACTTACTCAATAAAACACAAACATCTATGGGTAAAAGACTATTAAAAAAAATATTAGCAAATCCTATATATAATATTAATATTATTCAAGAAAGGCAAGAGTGTATCGAATATTTTATGGAACATATAGTAAAAATAAATATTATTGATCTATCTAAGCAGATTTATAGCATTAAATCAATTGATCAAATTTATAAAATTGGAGAAAATATAGCTCAAGCTATGAAAATCATTCATCAATTATCATTACCTAGTTTTTTATATAAAATGCAAACATGTAAAATTAATTGTATAAAACTTATAGAGAGTACCTTATATATCAAAGATGATAAAATATCTATTAGAAACAATCATTTAGAAAAGTATGAAGAGGAAAAAAATATTTTAATCAGTCAAATGGAAAAAGTATATCCTAAAAGTAAAGTTAAATATAATACTTTATTAGGATATTTTATAGAAACTAATAAAAATATTATAATGCCAGATGAATATATATTAAAACAAGATTTATCAACAACANNATACATCGCTGCAAATAATGCACTATGAGAGTCAAATTTATCATCTTAATAATAAAATAGAAGAAATTGAATTTAGTATTTTTGATTCCTTAAGAAATGCCATTGAACAAGAACAATCAGAAATAAATAAATTATCAGATTTAATTGCTCATATAGATTATTTTGTAAGTGCTGCTAAATGTGCACTTGAATATAATTATGTAAAACCTATTTTTGGAGATACTTTAGATATTAAAGGAGCAAGACATGCAATAATAGAGCAGTATAAAAAAGATTTTATTTCTAATGATTGCATTTTAAATGAAGAAAGAATGATTATATGTATAACAGGACCAAATATGGGAGGTAAAAGCACATATTTAAGATCTATTGCTTTAATTATATTAATGGCTCAATGTGGTATGTATGTACCAGCATCTTATGCAAAACTAAAACTTTTTGATGGATTATTTGTTCGTATTGGAGCAGGAGATAATATTTTTACTGGAGATTCAACTTTTCAGGTTGAGATGCTTGAATGCGCAGAAGCATTAAAACATAGTACTCCAAATACTTTTATTGTTTTTGATGAAGTTGGTAGAGGTACCTCAATAAGAGATGGTATTAGTATCTCATATGCAATTTGCTCTTATTTAATAACAAAAAAAATATATGCATTAGTATCTACACATTATTTAGAAATGTTACCTATAGATGGTATTGAGCATTATCGTATAAAAACTATAAATAATAATAGTAATATTTCTGTATTATATGAACTAGAACCAGGTATTGCAGAATCATCATTTGGTCTTAATATAGCTAAATGCGTTGAATTACCAAAAGAAGTACTTCAAAAAAGTTATGAAAACTATAATAAATTAATAATTAAGTTTAACTCTAGCTTAAATTAGTATATGATTATAAAATATAAATAAATTATGATAAATTTTACTTATGAGACTAAATAATATTGTTATTAATGAACAAATACTGCTAGAAATAGGTAATAGATACTTAAAAGTAGCGGCATTAATTGATAATAATATTATTTGTGTAAAAAAAACCTTATTTAAAGGTGTAAATAACGGTGTTATTACTGATATAGATATACTACAAACCACTATTATTGAATTAATTACTGATTTAGAATTTGAAATTGGTATGCATATTAAATACGTAAGTATCTTAATAAGTATTGGTAATATTTTAATAAAAGAGCATATAAAACAAGTATATCCTAATGGTAACGTAAGTGCTTTTTTATTAGAGCAATATATAAAAGAATTATATTTATCTGAATTAATAATACTTAATATAAAAGTAATATATACAAATGCGAATAATCAAATTATATCAAATCCCATAAATATGTATTTAAAACAGTTAAACATATACTATAACATAATCTATTGCGATATTGATATACTTGCAAATTTAAATCTCATTTTTAATAATCTTAAATATCAAATAATAGATATTTCATATGCATCTTTTCCTTTGTTATTTTTACAGAAAGATGTATTGGATATTGGATATAGATATACTAATTTAATAACAAATAATCAAATATACTCTTTTAACTTTGGAATTAATAAGATCTATCAAGCTTTATCTATTTCTTATTTTCAAAATGAAATTAATTTATCAATTAAATTTAATAATAATATTGATATTGTTAATACTACTCGTTATCATTTGCAAAGTTTTTTAAATACAGTAAATCTACCAATAAATTTATATTTAACTGGAGGATGCTTATTTATACCATTTTTTGCATATTATTTATCAGAAAACTATTATATTAAAGCAGCAATACTTGATTTAAATTTAAAAAATGTTACATCTGATACAAATCATAATGCTTTTGTAAATTTAGTAGAATATGCTAAATATCTGCAAGAAAAAGAGGAAATTAGTTTATTTGGATTAAGTTTATCTTATCAGAAATAATATAATAATGTTATGAATTTTGTTTTTGATAGCAATATAGATCAAACTGCACTTATTATTAATAATACTCCAAATGGCAAGCAAATTAAATTGCCTTTTATAAATCAAGGTATACTTAATTGGCTTAATAAATTTTCTGCACAAAAAATAGATGATTATATATATCTTATACAAAATGCAACAAATGGAGATTTATACTATTATTATTATTATTATGCAGAGTAAATTAATAATCTATGGACCGAAAGAAGAAATTAAAAATTTAAACTCATTTACAATAGAAGAATTATATTACTATACTTTTGAATATAAATCTTATTATATTAATTTTTATAGTGAAATAAAAAATTATTATTTAAGAATTTGGATGCTAAACTTATGAAGGTAAAAGTTATTACATTATTTCCTGAAATAATTAATACTACATTAGGTGCTGGTGTATTAGGTAAGGCATTAAAGAAAAACCTTTGGTATTTATCATGTATTAATTTAAAAGATGTGGGTCCTCATATTGATGATACTCCATATGGAGGAGGAGCTGGGATGATTATTAAAACAACATCTTTAGAAAATATACTTGATAGTTGTAAAAATGTATATTTTATGTCACCTAGAGGTAAAACATTTTACCAAAAAGACGCAGAAGAAATGTCCTCTCTGAATCAAATTACTATATTATGTGGTAGATATGAAGGTATAGATCAAAGATTAATAGAGTACTATCAACTTAAAGAACTCTCAATAGGTGATTATATTTTATGTGGAGGTGAAGTAGCTGCATGTGTAGTACTTGAATCTGTAATTCGACTTATACCAAATGTTTTACATAACAACGAATCTATTTTGCAAGAAAGTTTTACAAGTTTATTAATAGAGCATGATCATTATACTACACCAAAAGTGTGGAGAAATTTATCTGTATCAGAAGTACTATTTAGTGGTAATCATTTTAAAATTAATCAATTTAGATATTTTAATGCAATACAAAATACATATATGCATACATATCAGTGGAATAAGTTTAGAATATTTTTTATTTGTAGTATTTTAGTTATTTATATTAATCTAAGTAGTAATAAACGCAAATATGTAAAAAAAATCATGCAATAATAATTTATGTATCTTGTGAGTCAAAATTATGATCAGAAAATAAGATTAAATAAACAATTATATATAGTTCAAATATTTGATGATTTTACAAGTAATATGTTAGTTTTATTAATAGGTGTGATACTTATTTGTATTTCCTATAATATATTACTTGATACCAAACAAAATAATCAAGTGCTTACAAATAGTATACAAGACTCTAAATTTCTATATTTAATGATATATTTTGGTAGTCAAAAAGATAAGATTGACTATTCTATATCATTATTGATATTTCTAGGTATTTTATTTACAAGTATTAAAATAGGTATATTGCTTATAAAGTATTACTTGCTTTCTAAGATAATAAATATACTAGCAGATGATATTACACAATATATGAAAATTTCAAATAAAATGAATGATAATTTTGATCTGTTATTTAAATTTATGATAGATAATATCTATAATTATATAAAATCATGTCATATATCTGCTTATTTAATAGGTATAATTATATCTGGTATTGTATTTTGTATTATTAACACAATGCTTTTGACAGATAATTTTATAGATTTTTCATTAGAGATATATGGTATTAATTTATTGCCAATTGCATTATATATATATCTCTCTATAACAATTCTTTTAAAGAAATATCAAGAAAATACTAAATTAAAAATAACTATGAATAAAATGAATATTGAATTTTTTCATACAATCAAACTAGATAGATCAAATAGAAAAGCTAATATAATACCTATTTTTGTTATTAATATGGTTAAAATGATTATTTACTTATTATTACATAGTATTTCTCCTGATATTAGCATTTTTATGTTTTTAATACTTTTAATTAGTAATTTATATATACATACAAACTCATATTATAGTATTTATAAAAACATGTTATATGAACAACTTTTTCATATATCATTACGTAAAATAAAGTTGCATGAACCAAATATAGATGAAGAATATCATTTAGCAATAAAATGTAATGATATAACTATTCGTCAAAACATCTTTAAATTTAGTTCTTATTTTATTCTTAAAAATATTAATCTAGAAGTTAAAGTAAATGAAAAGATTGTTATTCATGGATTAAGCGGTAAATCAAAAATTGCAGAATATTTAAGTAATTTTAATGATCATAATTTAGATATTCAATGGAAATATACTCCGAAATACTATGATATTAATTTTTTAAATGCTACTCCTATATATGAAAGAGTAAAAACAATACTAAACTATGCCCTTAATAGTGAAGATCAAATTATTATACTTGATAACAGTCTTATAGATATTTTATTATTATCTGATAAATTATTATTTTTAAATAAAATTAAAAATACAAGTAAGACTATTATAATATTTTCATCATCCTTTATTAAAGGATTTACTAATTATGAGATCATAAATCAATCTTTAAAAATAATGTAAAATAATAAAATGTGGTATCTAATNNTATAAATAAAATAATAAACAAATCTTATATTATTTGTCAATCTGATAGTAAATTTGAAACATGTATTAAAACTCTAATTATAGATGATGCACAAACAATAGTACGCATTTTACAGGAATTTTTTTCTAATAAAAATCTTGATCCTGAGTTTATAGAAGCTTTTATTAATGTATTTATGACTTTGCAAGAAATATATAATGATGATAATGCTATTAAACAATATAATAATTTAAATAATAAACAAAAAAATGATAAAAAACAAAATCAAAATTATCAAAATAAGAATTATTTAAATATTGTTATAAGAAAACTATTTGATATTATTATAAATATTGTTTATATTATGTTTGAAAATATAATAGAACTTAATACATATCAAAAAAATGAAACAAGTATACAATCAGTTATAGTTGAAAATATTAAAAAAAATACATCATCCATTAAAATTTATGAACATGTAAATATGTATACATTATTTATGATGGGAGCCGCTATTATTTTACCTAAGAATAATTATGAAACTTTATTAATAGTAAAAAAATTACTTACAACAATCAATAATACATTTGATCAAGATGCAATTTTTTCTCAGTTTTTAACTGAATTTGATAATTTAACACCTGAAAAAATGGAAGAATTAGTAAGTATACAAAAAGAATCTCAATATCATTTTTCAATTGCTGGAAGTATATCAACAATTAATGTTAATGATTTTATGAAAATACTAAATCAATGTCTTAAAAGTAGAAATTTTGTTTTTACTCCAATATATATGGAATTCTTTCTAAAGATAGAAGAAATTGATCTTTTGGTTATTATTGATGAATTTAGATCTAATTTAAACTAAGCCATTCAATAACAGAGAGTGCAGCATTTGTTCCTTCTCCAGAGGCAGTAATAAGTTGATGAATATCGTTTTGATTTGTTACATCTCCTGCCGCAAATATACCATTGCAAGTAGTTTTACCCTTTTTATCTACAATAATATGTCCACTTGCATTTACTTGAACATCTTGTAAATTAATTTGATTTTCTCCTTTTAAAAACTGAGTATTAGGTATCATACCAATATTTACAAATATACCATCTACTTCTAACATAGTATTTTTAAAATATACATTAATAATGTTATCTGATCTTAATTGAATATTCTGAACTTCTTCATCTGTAATAATTGCAACATTATCTAAACTTTTAACATATTCTATAAGATTTGCAAAGGCTCTGAAATTTTTAGATCTATGTACAAGTGTTACTTTTTTACATATACCACTTAAATATTTAACTGCTTCAAAAGCAGAATTACCTCCTCCAATAACAACAACTTCTTTATTTTTATATAAAAATCCATCACAAATAGCACAATAACAAATTAAATTCTTAGGCACATCTTTATCGAGATGACGATGAGATGATCCTGTTGCAATAATAATAGTTTTTGTATAATATTCAGAATCATCTACTGTTTTAATAATAAAAATATTATCTCTTTTAAAAATGACCTTCACATATGAGGAAATATAATTTTGTTCTCCTATGACAGACTTAGCGTGATCAGTAAGCTTATCTCCTAAATCAGATCCTGAAATATTTTGAAAACCAAGATAATTATTAACAATGTTTGCTGTAGCTATTTGACCTCCAGACTCACCAACTATCATTAAAACTTTTTTATTTGCCTGAGAAACATATATTGCAGCAGAACAACCAGCTCCGCCCCCTCCTATTA
>DCST01000002.1 GCA_002325765.1 bacterium UBA1459
GGAGTTTCAATTGAATATCTATTTTTATTTTGTTCTGTTTGAAATCCTTTATATATTTCTAATGTCCAATCATCTACATTAAATATATAAGCCCATTCACAATATAACGAATCTTTGATAAAATTTGATGCTTCATACATTAATTTACTATCTATAGATTCTAATAGAGTGGTATTATACTCGTCGTCGTATACCATNNTTTTTTTACATTCTTCTAAAATTATATTTCCTAAATATTCTGGATATGAATCAGAATGATTATAAGTTAATTTTGTTTCTCCTTTACTATAAAATCCTACGGAACCTCTTGTTGACATATATTTTTGTTTATTAATTATTAATTGTATCTATACAACAGTATAAAATTTTTGATTTATTTTCTTCATTTTCATATGATATTGTTGTTACAATAGCACATTTAACTTTATTATCTATTAAAAAGTTTTGCTCATTTATTTCGAGAATTTCTATTTTAAAATTTTCATCTAATGTATTTAATTCTTTTAATAAATTATTTTTAATTTCCAATAAATTATAATTATTTACATTTACTATATTATCACTTGCAAATTGTTCTATAGTATTTTGTATTATTTCTCTTCTTGTCATATATTATTTTTTAAGTATTTCTTGTAATTCATATATTAATGCCAACGGTACTAATATTTCGTCAATTACTAATGATTTTTTAGATTGGTATTCTGCATTTTTTATAATTATTTGTGGTATGTGTTTTTCAAAATTTGGATGTTCTTCTTGAATATATTTTACAAAATCTAAAGACAATGCAGATAATAACGAATCAATTTTATTTGCATATTGTTCCGTAACCAATTTAAATACATTTTCCGATTTTTCGAAATTGCATACTACTGAAAAAATGTTTTTATAAACTGAATAAGATTTTTTAACATCACTAACTGTAATTTCAAATTTACCTTCAGTTTTAAAACCTTGTAAAATATTTAACATCGCAGCCATATCTGGAAAATACTTATCAAACAAATAAGTTAATGGACTAACTATTTCGTCTTCACCATCAACTATAATTTTTTCTGGTACTAATTTCAATTCTTCATTTTTGCAAATTTGTAAAAGTCTTTTACCATAAGCTTGTCTTAATTCTTTAGAATCTTCATCAGTAAATTCGAAATTAATTACTTCAAATCTTCTATCTTGTAATGGTTCGGGGATTCTATTTAAATAATTACACGTAGCAATAAATCTAACATGTTTAAATTCCTCCATTGTAGCTCTTAACGCTTTGTAAAATTGTGGCGATGCTCCATCCAACTCATCCAATATAACAACTTTAGTAGGATTTGATTTTTTAAGAGTTTGCAAAGATTGATTAGCACAAAATTCTGTCAATTCTTCTCTAATCACATCGACCCCAGTATCTTTTGAACAGTTGATGTATTTTGTAGGATGGTTAAATTCCAATGATATAGCTTTTGCTAAACTAGTATTGTGAGATAATATTCCATTGGTATAATATGCATGTTTGTTATAATCTACAGATATATCATACATATGTTCTTTATAATTCATAATATCAATTGATATTATATCTTCTACACCTGCATCTGTAATTATTTTATCTGTAGATACTATATCTATTAAATTTTTACATACATTGTCATTAGTAAAAATTAAATGTGTATCTGCACATTTTAATGTTTTAGTTGCAGTTGTTAATTTATAAACATTATATTTTATAGTTTTATAAATTTTATTGATTGGTTTCCAACCATCGTCTGTTAATATATCATAATCTGATATATTGAATTCACTAATAAATTTTTTTTCTTTCATTTTTATTTATTTAAAAAATTAATAACATTATTCATAACAAGTTCTTTATTATTTTTATAATCCAATTCCCATATTATTAAAATATCATAATTTAAAGATTTTAAAATTTCAATTCGCATCTTATCAATATTCCAAATATCCTCAGATTTTAAAGAATTAAATGGGTTTGGTTGATCATCACATTTAAATAACCTAGGATCTGCGTGATAAATACTACCATTAAATTCTATAATCTTATTTTTATATATAAAATCTGGATATATTATTCTAGATTTTGTACATATTCTTTTTTCTGTCTCACCAAAAAAACATTCATTTGAATTTATATTCAATTTTTCTATTACAGTTTTGAATAAATTATATGAAACTTTTGAATATTTAATACATTTAAAATTGTTGATTCTTTTCTTTAAAATCTCCATAGTCTTAACAATTCCAAATTTTTCTATTAATTTTTCTTTTGTCAGTCCTTTAGATTTATTAATTCTAGATTTTTCAATATCAGTTTTATCATTAAAGGTTATTTTACGTTTATCGATCATATCAGAATATTTAATATGACCTTCTACATCTCCATATTTATTTATAAAATATTCTTTAGATCTAGTATTCTGCAATTTAATTATTTCAGCAGCTTCATCATCAGATTTTCCATTTTTAATCCAATATTTTTTAGAAAATTTAGAAGATTCTTTAATATTTTCTATATTTGCTTTTTTTAATTAAAAAAATTATCTGAAAGAATTATTTTTGGAGGGGGAGAGGGGGGGGATTCACTTAATTCTTTTATAATATTTNNTAACAGATTTTTGAATTTCGCTGATTTTTAATATGGCATCAGATTCGCTTAAACCTTTATTAATCCAATATTCTATTCTTCTTATTGATGTTTCTGTAGTCTTTCTAATATGTGCATCAACTTTAAGTTTAGCATCAACTTCGTTCAATCCCATAGATTTATAATATTCCATATCATAAGGTCTAGCTCTATTTTTAACAGATTTTGAAATTTTTGATTGAATTTCTTTAATTATATTAATAGATTCTTCTTCAGTATAACCTTTTNNCAATATGAAATTTTTAATCTAGATTTATTATTCTTTTTCACTTTAGCTACATATTCTTCGAATAAAGAGTTTGAATATATGGATTTTAATTTCATTTTTCTTTGTTTCGGTAAATTAGATAAACAATTAGAATTAGAACATTTATTTATAATATTTTGTTTTTTTATTTCTAATATTGAATTACATAAATTACAATTAATTCCATCAAGTTCCAAAACTCTAACTATTTTGTTGTTATATATTAAATCCATGTTTTATACTTTTATTGTATATATCTAACATGGATTTAATATTATCTGGTTAACTAGGCAGTGGAAGCTCTCCGAAATAATTCCACAATTTCTACAGTTTCTATTTTTCCTGTAATTTTGTTCTTAATAGTTATTAGCGTATCGGAACAAACGCATTTCCCCGCTCCCGCTGGACCACTTAAAAGGTAGTTAGTTTGCAGACCATTAGCAAATCGTTTTTTATACCTTTCTGGTATAATTATATCGTCTAGAGTTTTAGGTCTGTACTTCTCTGTAAAGAGAATTTCTTCAATATGTCTCATTAATTAAAAAAGTTAAAAAGTTAAACGTTCGGTTTTATTTAATATTAAACAAGCAAATCCATCATTTAATGCTTGTGATTGAATTTGCTCTGGTGTTCCATTATAACTATATTCAAATTTAATATAACCTTTATTTGGTATTTTTTTAACACAGTTAAAAGTTATATTAATGTTTTCATTAATAGTTTTATATGGTTGAAAATAATGCATTTTTGAATTATCTTTTTCTAAGATAAATAATATTTTATAATTATAATTCATGTAATTGTATTTAAAATTGTTTAAAAAGTTTTAAAATTTACCATAATTTAAAATTATTGCATCTGAAATATAAA
>DCST01000053.1 GCA_002325765.1 bacterium UBA1459
CCAATATCAGTCTAGATAAGTATTATTTCAAATATTTTCAATATATTTTCAATTAACTTCTTTAATATATTTTTTTGAATATATAATTTTATTTATAAATTCAATTATTTTATAAGGAAAAATAATATTAATAAATTTAAATTTTGAACTTATTTTACTTATAAATGTTTCAGTATCATTTATTCAAAAAACATTTAGTTCATAATTTCTAAAAGTATAATTATTTAAAATAAATTTATTATTTAAAAATGATTTATCAAGTAATATTTTTGAATTATATTTAATACTTAATGATTTTGCTAATGCATATTCAAACATTTGATTTCATAATCATCAAGATAGTTTTAGTTTTATCATAATATTAATATTCTTTTGAATAAATTTTGTTAGATTTTTTTTCTGCTATTAAATAAACTTCTGATAAATACCATGGATTTGATAAAAACCTAAAATATTTTTGTAAATTATCATTAAAAAATCTTGTCAATGAATATCTACATTGTATTATTGAAAATCCAGTATTATTTGCTAATTCTTTTAACGAAATATGACTATGTCATCTTATATGAGTTTCGTCATCATAAAAACTATAATGATATCATGTTGGCATATATATAAGTATTTTTCATCATTTTTTTAATAATCTTGCAAAATCTTGTAAAATGTTTATTTGTTTAAATATATCAAAATGTTCAAATACATGAGAACAATAAANNACAATAAATTAAATCAAAATATCAATCTTCAAAATCAATTTTTCAGTCATTTAAATTACAAAACTTAACATTTAGTCACTTGCTTGTACAATTATTAAGCATTGTATTATTATAATCTACTCAAAAATAATTTATTTTTTTTGTAAAATTATTATTTAAATCTCAATTTGCACATCAAACATCTAAAACATTGTATCATTCATTTATTAAAGAGTTTAATAGTTTCTTTCTATATTTAAGCATAATTTGTAAATATTAATTTAAATAAGTAAATAATTCATTGATTCTATTTATATAAGTATGGTTATTTTTTACATTTTCTAAAGCTTTTTTTGTAAAGTTATCAACTTTTCTATCTTTAATAACTTTTTCAGCTTTTTCCATCATTTTAAAAATATCTCTGTCAATAATTATTTCATCATCATCAAATAATTCTGCTAAGAATAAATTGTTTGAAATTCATAAAACAGAATATGACATATTTTTTAATAATCTACATGGTAAATATCATGTATTACATTGTGGAGTCCCTTGAATAGATAATGACATATATGCTTCTCTTGATAATTTTGCAATTTCATTTTCAGGCACAAATTTTTTATATCTTAGAAATATATGTTTTCATCTATGGTCCCATTTTTTTCAATTTAATAANNTAAGATATCCCAATTATCAAACCACCAAGATCAAATAAATCTAATATCTTTATTATTTTTATAATGATATGGTTGAAACTTAATTTCATGTGGTAGTAAATCACTAGCCCAAAAAATTTTAGGAGTATTTAAATATTGTCTATAATCTTCTAATTTAAAAGCAGGATAACTTGCCATACTAAGGTCTTTAACAAAAAAAGGAATAATTTTATCAGATTGTTTTACTTTATAACTATGATTAAATATTATCCAATTTGTACTAATATTTTCCATTAAAATATTATCATCTCAATTTGCTGTAATAAATATTATTTTATCATTTTTATTAGGTAAGTTTTCTAACTTATTTTCAACCCAAAATGTTTTAAATCCTAAATATTTAAAAGTACGATTAAAAGCAAAATGGATCCAACTATGTGTATGTTTTCCATAAGGATATCACCATATTATTACTTTATAGTCATGATATTTTGTATAACTATTCATATATATAAAATTAATTAATAACAAAGTAAAATATATCATACCCAAGTTCAACCTGGTTCAGATTGTATAATTTTAAATTTGTATCATAAATTCCAAGATTCAATTAAAGGTTTAGTTTCAAAAAATTCTTTTCAATTATGATAAATACTTATTACAAGAATAGGTTTATCTCTAGTAATAATTTTTTTTCATCACAATAAGCTTTCAATTTCTGCTCACTCAATATCCCATTTAATCAAATCTACTTTTTGTATGTTATTTTTCTCTATAAAATTATCGATAGTTTGCATTTCAATTTGTTCAGAAAAATTAGATTGATTATTAATATTAATTGTACTTACTTCAACACCAGAATTTCAGTAGATATTTATTAATTCATTTTTATCTCATAATGCAATATTTTGAGGTAAAATAATATTCTTATATTCTGATTTATTAATATTTTCTATTAATTTATTATAATTAGATGTACTAGGCTCAAATGAGTAAACTTTTTTATTTCCTTTAATAAGTTTTGCAAACATTATTGATTCAGCTCATTCTGAAGCTCATATATCTAATATAGCTCAATTTAATTCTCATTTAATTATTTCTCAGTTATTAAATAATCAATATCATGTAGGATGTAAAACTCAATTTTTTCACATAAAATTTTGAGATTCTAAATAATCATTTTTTTCTCTTTGGGTGAATAAATCGTTTTCATGTACAATATTATTATGATAAAATAATTTGATATGTTTTATAAATAATTCAATATTTAATATACTTTCTTTATCTAATCATGAAATAAATTTCATATATTTATCATTAAAATCATCTTTTT
>DCST01000035.1:0-165 GCA_002325765.1 bacterium UBA1459
TTCACCGTATCTGACACGTATTTTAGTTTCTGAAGAATACATATTTTCACGAAATTTAGATGTATAAATAAATTGTGATCAAATCTATTAAAAAGTAATAAAATATTGAATAAACACTGAATAAAATGAGACCTTTATAAATGATTAATTATAAAATTAAAATAG
>DCST01000035.1:274-2912 GCA_002325765.1 bacterium UBA1459
GTTCGAGCCCCAGCTGGATCACTTAAAAGCCCGGTAGCAATATCGGGTTTTTTTGTTGAAATATGTTGAGATTCTTATTTTTTCCTTTTCAGAATAGCTTTATTGATTTTTTTCACAAAACCAGGACCTTCGTAAATAAATCCTGTATAAATCTGAATCAAAGTAGCACCGGCATCTAGTTTTTCTAATGCATCTTCTACAGTCATTATTCCTCCCACACCTATAATAGGTATGGTTCCACCTGATTTCTCAGTTAAATAACGGATAATTTCAGTTGACCTTTTAGTCAAAGGTTTTCCGCTTAAGCCTCCGTTTGCTATTTTTTCAATGGTTTTATTGTCAGTTACTAATCCATCCCTCGATGTTGTTGTATTTGTAGCAACAATACCATCAATACCCGTTATTTTGAATGTTTCAATAACATCATCAAGTTGATTATTGGTTAAATCAGGTGATATTTTTAGTAAAATAGGTTTTCTAATGGTTTTATTTAATCTTTTTTCAACTAGTGTTTTTAATATTTTAATTGTAGAATCAGGGTCTTGTAATTTATGCAAGTCCTTAATATTAGGACAGCTCAGGTTAACTACTAAATAATCGACATGATCATAAAGCTTTTCGAAACATATTACATAATCATCCAACGCATTTTCATTAAGTGTCGCAGTATTCTTACCTATGTTTCCACCAATTATTACATTATGTTTTTTGTTTTTTAACTTATTTACAGCAGCATCAACACCCTGATTATTAAATCCCATGCGGTTTATTAAGCCTTTGTCCTTCACTATCCGGAAAGATCTAGGTTTTGGATTTCCAGGTTGAGGTTTAGGTGTTACGGTACCAATTTCAATAAATGAGAATCCAAAACCTGAAAATTGATTGTATACCTCTGCATTTTTATCAAATCCTGCAGCAAAGCCAACCGGATTATTAAATTCAAGGTCCAAAAAGGTGGTCTTTAATCGATTATCATTTACTGAGTAATATGCTTTTATAATAAAAGATAAACCAGGGATTTTAAATCCAAATTTTAAAAGGTTAACAATTAAATGATGGATGGTTTCTGGCTGAAATAGGAATAAAACGGGCCGAATTATGGTTTTATACATAAAATTTTCTGACAAAGATAATGTAGAAAATAATATTTTTAATGAGGTTTATACTCATTAAATGTATTATCAGTATAAAAAATAATAATTCGTTCAATAGTTAAACCATTTGTGTTTATTTTTTCTTTTTTAATGGTTTCTTCCTGAGAATTTGTTAAAACAGGGACTTCTGTTTCTTGTTTTTGAATAATTGATTCTGGTGAAGTTGATTTTTTTGGTTCAATAATAGGCGAACTAAACAAATCTGGTTCAATATTCTTCATATTATTACTAATTTTCATTGAACCAATCCCAGTTATTAGCCATTGTGCATTTAAATCGGGGTAGGCTATGAGCATTTTCTCAATAAAATCAAAGCTTGGTTTGTTCCGACCAGATAGTATATGTGAAACACTTGATCTCTGAACCCCTATAATATCAGCAAATCGTGTTGATGTTAAGTTGTTTTCTGTTAAAAACTGGATTATTCTGTTATTCATAATTGTGAAATATTAGAATTACAAATGTAAACATTAATAGACTAGTAACAAATAACAAATGTAACCAATATAATATTACATTTGTGAATATTGGTAATTGTATTTGATTTTTTTGATGCATGTGATTATTTAAGTTGATTAACTAATTACTGCTTTTATTAAGAATATTAAGTCATATTTTAAATATAATCTAATGAAATAAACCATAATTAATAAAAACATCTGTTAGTATTGAATAATAGGGAGATCAAAGGACGAGTAATTTAATAAATATTGTAGGTGTTTTATCTAATTATGAACTAAAATCAACTCCATTTAAAGGCTCAAAATAGGATAATAGCAGCAAGAACTATATTATTTAGCATTATATCTGGTTATTAATTATTTACGCACTGAATTTACTGTTATAAAGGGTACAATCTTTTATAATTCTTAAATAATTGCTATTATTACATTAATACAATTATGTAATGTATTGATAATATGATTATAATAAAATTTTAGAATATATGTTCGGTAGCTTACATAAAATTGATATGTTATTGTAAATAATTGTTACAAAATTGACGTTACATGTGTAATATTGGTATTGCTTTATGTAACTTTATGTATTTTAAATTAAATTCACATTTGTAACCACTACCTATTTTTTGTTAATTTCTAATTTAAATCCTAAAATTAATAGTACTAATTAGTTGTTAATTGTTAACTCATTTAGAATTGAATATTTGATTCTAAAGAACATCTAATAACAGTTTATTGAAATCTTAAAAAGAAGTAAAAAATGAACATATCTCCTATTCATTATTATTTTATAGTACCAATTTATTACAATTAGCAGTTGATTTTAATTTTTATAAAATGAAGAAGATAGCATTGCATTGGCAAATATTGATTGCATTTATTATAGCAATATTTGTTGGTATATTTTTAAAAGATTATGTTGTTTATTTTTCGTGGATGGGTGAAGTATTCCTACGTTTACTTAAAATGATTGTTATTCCATTAATCCTTAGCTCAATAATATCTGGAGTAGCAAATATGGGT
>DCST01000040.1:0-2371 GCA_002325765.1 bacterium UBA1459
TATTATCATTAGAATCATAAAATGTAATATTTTCTATTTTATTTATATTTTTATCCAGAGAATTGTATCTAAATATTATACCGTTTTTAGCCATATATTTGGCTGAATAATATTTAATATCATTTATTTCTATTTGTTCAACTTTATCTACTTTTTTAGTAACATAAGTTCCAAATTTAGAAATTTTTGAAAATGTTTTATCTTCATTTATAAAATCTATATAATTATTAATATACAACATTTATATTTTTTAATTATATATTTTATAAATAATTTTAAAAAATTTTTACCACAAAACGAAAAAATTGTGAAATATAGAACAGTAAAATTCTATATTTCAATGAATGAATTGTATTCAAATCCAATCATATTTTCTGTATAATATCCAACTTGATTTGTTAATAATTTAGTATTACCAATAGATTGATAAGTATTATAATGAGTGTGCCCAAATATCCAAGCTTTGATTTGTTGATTGTCTAAAATAAAATCAGATAATTCTGCCGAGAATGCTTCGTTTAAAATATCATTTTTATAGTAAGGGTTTAATGATATAAAACTAGGTAAATGATGTGATATTATAATACAATTTTTACTATAAAAAGCTTTATCTTTTATNNCTAAATGTTAGTGCATTTTTATAGATTTCATTATAATTATCTGTAGTGAAATGATTTTCATTAAATTTAATTCTATAAAAATCATTCATTTTTCTGCTAATCCAATACGAATTTTGTGGTGTAATTTCAGTAAACATAGAACTGAATATTAAATCAACTCCATTTATAGTTACAACTTTATTATTTAATAAAGTTATATTATTAGATGTATGTTCAAAAGATTCTAATAATATTGAAATATCTGTTTTCCCATTATAAAATTCATGATTACCAGCTATAATATAAGTATGTTTAAATAAATCTGTTAATTTTCTTAAAGTTGAATCCGTTAAAATGTCTGAAAAATTATGTATGTCTCCAGCCAAAATTAATATAGAATCTTTAATATCTTTATTATATTTTTTTAAATTAAAAAAGAAATTTTTATTTACCCCATATTCAATGTGTAAATCACTTAAGTAATATATTTTCATAATATTTGTTTTTAAATCCAATCTGAAACATGATATGCTATATAATCATATAAATTTGGTCCATAATGCACTACATCTTCACTTACGCCATAATTTATTATTTCTCCAGTTCTAACATTTTTTGATTGCCATGACCAATAACCTCTATCATCTCTAACTGGTATAGTTAATACTTCTACTTCAATACCAGTACCATATGCAAATTCATAATGAATATCACTTCTTTTAATATCTTCTATTATAAGACCACCTTTAGTTTTTGCCATTGTTTTTATAATCTTTTATAGATAAGTACATAAATTTAATATATGCTATTGGAGCATATAAATAGTTTTTAAATTTCCATGGTTTCATGTATTCAATGGATTCTATCCAAAAGAAATATGTTAAAAACATTAATTGTTGTATAAAGTTTCTCATTTTAAATATTCGCTTAAATAATATATTGGTTTATGTAAAAGTTCTGCAAAAATAATATTGCACATTACATCTTCAGTTATTTGTTTATCTACATCTATTACAAAAACACAATCGGAATTTAAAATTTTAATTTTTTGTGTATTATGTAATATCATTTTTTCAGAATTTGTTAATTCTACNNAAGAGTATAAATTATTTTTCCTTGTAAAGAAAATAATCTATTTATGTATTCAAACATATTTTTAAATTCACTCGATCCAATTAATGCGATTTTAATTTCTTTTGGAGTTTTATTATAATTAGCTAGGATAGCTTCCATAATATAATTTGGTTTGATTATTTATAAGTAAGATATTTTTTATTTTATCTATATCAGTTTTATATTCAATAAGTTTATCTAATTCAATGCTATCCAATTCATAATCTAAATCTGTAGCTATAACTTTCCCAAAAATAGAAAAATCTCCTAATGATCTAATAAACTTGTATTTATAATCATCATATATATAATCAATTATTTCTTCAAATGATTTTCCTTTAGATTCTTCTTGTTTGTATATTTTATTATAGAGAGAAATATCTAAATTAGTTTCTAATAAATATAATTTTTGTGCAATTGATAAATTATTATCATCAAATTCAAATCCTACAGCAACAAATGAAGTGCTACTAGAATTACTAACAAATCCTTTTCTATATTTCATATTATTTTAATTTTTTAAATTTCATATATTTAGGTAATAAAATATTTTCTCTAGCTGATGAATCTGACCAATATCCTATTTTTTCCAATTCTAATAAAACTTCATCTCCAGTAACTTTAGTACGAATATTTTTGTATCTTTTATCAGATATAAA
>DCST01000040.1:2412-3094 GCA_002325765.1 bacterium UBA1459
ATAATTTGTTCCAGTATAACCTTTTATACTTTTAATACCAAACGGATTATTGTCGTTTCTAAATAAAGGAGATTTAAATGCAATACCTTCATTAACAGTTTCGTTAATAGCCATGCTCTTTATTACATTAATAATAGTATCTGGTTCGGTGAAAAATTTATCATATTTAGGATACATAACCCCCCTTACGATTGGGTCTAATAGAAAATTAATTATCTCAATTGAATCTTGATTGATATTAGAATGTTTTAACAAATATACCCTATTTGAATTATCAGAATCTATTGTATTAACCGTTATATTATTTACACCAGCATTTATATTATTATTAACAGATGGCAATAATATAAAACTTGAAAATAAAATTATAATAAAAATAGATGCGGTTAATATAATTTTTTTAATTTTTTCTTTTTTATGTATAAAATCTTTTTTAAATAGTATATAATTATTTAATATATAATTATAATCATTATTAAACAATAAATTTTTTAAATTTTTAATTTCGTCCATATTTTTTTTATTTTTATTACATAATAATTAAAAACTATTATGTAATTTCATATTTTATATATATTTTAAATTAAAATAAAAAATATATAAAAATCTTTAAAAAATTATATTAAACAATAAAACTTTTTAATATAATTTTTTAAAGATTTATGTTAAGTAGATTTAAATA
>DCST01000048.1 GCA_002325765.1 bacterium UBA1459
TACCTTTTTATATTAAATTAATAGATTCTTTTAATATATCTAAAAACATAAATACTAGTTTAGAGAAAGATACTCCTATTGAATTGTTAATTAAAAATTATACATCTACTCTATAAAATCTCTGAAATTTTTAATATGTTTTAAATTTTCAAATGGTGAATTAAAATCAATTTCATTTCCTTTTATATTAGTATCTTGTTGAAAAATATTTAATGAATTATTATACTCTTCTTGATTTTTAATATATGAATTTAATAATTGTTCAGCATCATCATANNATAAGAATTATTGAAATATTTTATTCTATTATTAAAATCAATTTCATCTATTTGAACTTTTAAATTATTAAAATGTTTGTCTATCATATCATAAGATTCTTGCCAATCTTCTGGTAAATAATAATGTACATTTTCTCTTTCTTCTTTATATGCTCGACTAACATAATATTCATCAAAATTTGCTAAATCTTGTAAAAATGATCTTTTTACAGAATCTATGTCATCTATTTCGTAATTATATTTTAATATTTTTTTATTAATAATATCATCAGCAGTTATATTTAAAATTGTTCTAACTTTATGTTTTCGCATTTCAATAACTTTTTGTCTAGAATTTGCTAAAGATTTTTCTACTCTACCATAAGTTTCATCTCTTGTGAATAATTGTCCATCATTTATTAATTTTTCTCTTGTAATTATTTCTTCATTCACTAAATCTAAATCAATTGTTTGATTATTTATACCATCAATTAAAAATATTAAATGCTTACATACAGAGCCTCTACTCATTGGGTTTCTAGTGGGAGCATCTTCTCTTCCAGTATCATGCATCATTTTGATTCTAGGCAACCCTGGATCATTATACATCGACATATTAGGTTCTTCTAATCCATCAATTTTAGAATTATATACAGTATAATCAAATGTTAATGAGTTTGCATTTATTATTCTATCTCTAATAGGAAATATACCATATTTTGACAATCCAAACGCACCTTTATATGCTTTATCCATAAATACAAATCTAAAATCATTACAAGCACAAAAAACATCTACATCTACATTATTAATTAAATCATTTATATCTTGTGGTCTTCTTTTTGGTTTTACCATCATCTCATAATAAGAATATCCACCTTTTGGATTTCTGTCTGTTGATATTAAAAATTTAAAAACACCACTATGATAATATGAATTATTTACATATTCTAAATAATATGCAGAATCCATAGAAGCAGTCCCGTATGCAAGTTCATACTTTATCCTTCCAGATTTGGCATATCTATAATTTCCAAATTCATCTTCTTTAGGTTTTAATCCTATTGGATATTTATAGTCTTTATTTCTAAGATACATTCTAGGCGTTGTATCATTAGTCAAATCTCCTTGTGGAATCCAATCATATGTTTTATTATAGATGTCGTCTATTTTAACTTCGTTTAAATAATCTCGTAATATCATAAAAAATGTAAATATTTTATTATATATTTACATTTTTTATTTCGAATGGAAAGTTTTGTTCTTTATAAATTTTTATTCTTTCTTTAGAATGCTTTACAAAAAAATTGACATATTTATATCCATAATCACTATCATATGATAAATTATCTACAAAATCAATAACATTCAAAAGTTTTTTATCTTTGTGTGTTCTGAGCCCCCTTCCAAGTGTTTGAAGCACAATCGTTTGGCTTTTAAAAGATTCTGTTAAAAATATATTATGAATATTTTTAACAGAAATTCCTGTTGAAAATGTTCCGTCCTCAATATGAGGCAATCAAAGTGACTGCCCCATTTTCTTTTCTAATTTTATTTGGTTTCATATTTAATATTATTTTTTATAAAAACTTATAGTTTCATATATAATCCAACCTATGGTATTTATATTTTCTAATTTATCTTTTTGTTTTTGTGGTGGTTCAACTGGCAATCCTGTATTTTTATATTTTCTTATTAACGTTTTATTAAATTTAAATTGATCTACCATTTTAGTAAAACCTTCTATAAAATATTCAATTCCTTCTGGTGATATTAGTCGATAACATGATTTTTTATATTTCCTATTTTTCATTTTTTCAATAAAATCTGGTTGTTTCCATTTATTTCTAATTTTAATACTTGCATCATTTCGCTTTTCAATTCGACTATTAACTTCTTTTGTTTTATTTATAAATTTAATCCTATCATCATCTGACATCTTAGAATGCATAAGTTTCATTCTATTACTCATTTCATCTGGATTATCTAAAAAATATTGTTTCATATTTAAACTTTTTGTTTTTTTGTTATCAGAAGTCCAATATTTTTTACTACTATTACAATGAGTTTCATATTGTTCGGTTGTTATGTTATCCCAATATAAATTAGATCGCCTACTTCGTTCTTCTGAAGTTAATAGTTTCATCTGTTCTGACCGCATTTGTTTCCAAATATTATATTTTTCAGTTTTATTTTTAAAATTTACCCAACCTCGTTTTGCTGCAATTGATATTAATTTAGAACATTTCATATTAGGAACCATAAAATTTAAAGTTCTTTGATATACTCGTAAATTAAAACTTTTAAATAATAGTATGTGTGCTGTTATATGATCTGAATATTTAAGTTTAACTATATTCCAATCAGAATTCTTATATTCTGGAAATTGATTCTGGGTTAATATGTGATGATTTTCATAATATTCAGAATCTTCAGTTAAACATTCATTATAATTTAATATTAATTCTAGATATTCATTCAAACTATCTATAGAATCTGGAACTCCATGTTTTTCAATTAAGATATTATATAATTCAATTTTTGTCATATGATATTTTTATATTATATATTTAAATGTACAATATTTTTAACTAAAACGCCAGTNNGCTATATTCGTTAATAAATATATCATTAATATCATCATCTAATGTCAGTTCTTGTGATTTTTTATAACTTCCATTTGTCAATAATACATCTATATTATTTTTTAACTTTATTTCAAATCCATCAAATTCTAATACAATAACTGGTGCTTCATTTTCATTTTCTAATATCTTTTTATATTCTTCTCTTTTATCTACTGGTGTAGATCCATCTATATATAAAACTTTATCTTTACCCTTTATTTNNCGAAATTTCTAATTTTAATCGTTCACCATGTTCTATTAAATGAAATAATACTAATGAATTACTTTTTGCTTTTGATATTAAACCAGAAACAAATTTCAATCTAGCTTCGTTTGTTATAACATATTGTTTTTCTCTTTGTAACAAAGCTGCACCATCTAATCTTTTACTCAATTCATAAAATTCTTTTCTGATATTAGTGTCGGTATAATTAATATTAATTATATTAATTTTTAATGGAGTAGAATAACCAGCATTTATTAATTTACTATTATTAATGTTATTTACTATTGGTCCAGTTTGTGATATTATTGTTAAATATTCTGCCGTAGTTTCATTTGGCAATGTTCCAGACATACCAATTCTATAAGTAGCATGCCATAGATTATTCATTATCTTTACTATGGAATTGGATGATGCTTTATGAGTTTCGTCAATTATCACAGCATCAAACTTTTCGAAATATTCTTTTGGTAATTTGACTAAGGATTGATATGTTCCTATAGTTAGGTTGCAACCTAAATTTCTTTCAGTGCCAGAAAATACTTGTTGAATTTTTAAATTAATATATTCGGATGAATTATATTCTAAAAAATCATTACTTCCTTGTATAACCAAACTAACAACTGGAACTATCATTAAAACATTTTTAACTTTTTTAATATGTGTTAAATATGCAAATATAATAAAAGCCACTAGAGTTTTACCGCTATTAGTTGCCATTAAACTTGTGCAGCGTCTATATCTTAAAATGTTATATGCACCTTCTAATTGATAATCGCGTGGTTTTTTATCATAATTCTCAAATAAATTTTCACAAAAAATTTTAAACTCATCTAAAGATAAATCCAGTTCAAATATTTTTTCTATATCTGTAAAATTTACTGAATAACCGTGTTTTTTCATTTCAGAACCAATATAATCCCATAATCCACTTGGAATTCTATTTTGATTATCCATAAATGAAATTGATCCATCCCAAGAACCAGATTTAACTGCTGGAATAAATTTATAATCTTTAACTTTTTTAGTTAATATTACTTTTAATTGTTCATATTCTATTGCACTTTCTACAGTTTTAATAGTTAAAAATCGTTTATCTGGAGTTAAATTTAGTTGCATTTATTTATTGTATATTAGTGGTAATTTAAAAGGTGTATATGGAATATTATAATATTTGTTGTATAATTTAATTAATTCTATTTTATCCATTTCTGGATTTTCATCAACATATAATAATTCATGTTTATGTAAAATATCTATTAATTCTTCAAATGATTGTGGGGTTTTATATGTCCACTCTTTCAGACCTTCAGTACTATATGCACCATTATCAAATTGTTTAAAATCACAATCATATAAATTGAATAATGTAATTTTATCATCATCCCAATTAAATCCTATAAAACAATCATCTACTATATGCATTAAACCAGCTTGATGTCCTGGACAATAAGCATAATACCAATCATCTAAAACATTTTCTACGACTTCCCAAATTATTTTATTTTCCATTTAATTAAACCATTTAATTATAGTATCACCATAAAATCCTTTTTCCCATACAAACCAACAATATGCAACCGCACTACCTACTTTTCTAGCAGCTTCAAAATCGCCATTTTTAGCACAAATTAATCGACTAGACGAAACATAAACTACTTTAGGTGGATTATTTAAAAACAAATCTTTTCTTCCTTTAGTTTCCATAAATTGCATTTTTAAGAACATTGCAACTTTATTTCCATCTGATATTATATTTAATGCATGTTCAACAAATTCTTTAGCTAAAGAATATGGTGGATTTGTAATTATATCACCATCAAATTTTTCAGTTTGTTGTAGAAAATCAACTCCACTTATACAATAGCCTCTATCTATTAAATCTGTACTTTTTACAATATATCCATTTTGTTCTAATACTTTAGATAAACTGCCATCACCAGCAGCTGGCTCCCAAATATTATGATTAAATTTTTCCATTTCCAATAACAATGATATAGCTAACGGTTCGGTGGCATAAAAATCGTTTGTCTCACGTTCTTCTGTTGTGTGGGAAGTTGCGGATAATGTTTTAAATACGCTATTTGTATTTCCAGTCCAATCTTTTTTAATGCCCATCACCATTCATTATTTTATACATTTCTATTCTACTTTTAACAGAATATCCTAAATTGTCTAACAATTTAATTGATTCTCTAACAAAATATGTTTGTGCTTCAAACATATCTAACATT
>DCST01000033.1 GCA_002325765.1 bacterium UBA1459
TTTTTGAATATACAGAACAAGAATTAAAGGAAATTTATAAATGTGCAACTGATATAATTTATTTTGCTGAAAGCGTATGTAAGGTTATGACAGATGACGGGGTAGATCAGATAAAACTTCGTGAATATCAAAAACCAATTTTAAAAGCTTTTGCAGACCCTAAAAATCGTTTCCACATTTTAAAAGCAAGTAGACAAATCGGTAAATGTTTTTCTTTTACTGGTACTATAAATATATATAAAGATGGCAATAATATAAAAATTCCTATTGGATATTTATATTACAATTCACTAAAATTACAAAGAAAATTAAACTTTTTTGAATTATGTAAGATTAATTTATATAAACTAATAATTAAATTAGATATATAAACTAAAAACGTTATCCTATATGACTACATGTGTTAAGTGCTTGAAAAAATTTATTCCAAAAAGAATTGGAACTAAATTTTGTTCAAAAGAGTGTCAAGTTATTTATAACAGAGAATTAATAATTAAAAAGAAAAATGAAAATAGAGATACTATAATTTGTCAATGGTGTAAAAGAAATGTCGTATCANNTATTAGAGTATAAATCAGAATTTCCTGGATTGCCAATATGCACAGAAGAACATATTAAAAAAACTACTATAAATTCTGGTAAACATATGCAAACTGAAAAATACAAAACTATGTTTTCGGAAAAGTTTAAAGGAGAAAATAATCCAAATCACACTTCAAAAACTACAGAACAAGACCGAAAAGAACGAAGTCCTTTTAGTAAAGAATTTTATAAAAAGAAAGGTATAGAAGAATCCGAAATTGATTCTAATCTACGTGAATTTGTTAGCGATGCATTAAAATATAGATTAACAGAAACTCAATTAAAATATTGGATTAATAAATGTGATACTATAGATGAAGCTAAACAAAAATATATTGAAAGACAAACTACATTTAGTAGGGAAATTTGCGAACAAAAGTATGGAATTGAAATGGGGTTTAAAATTTGGGTTGACAGACAAGAAAAATGGTTAAAATCATATAAGAAAAATAATTATTCAAAAGTATCACAAACATTATTTGTAATATTATATGAAAATGAAAAATTAAATTCTATAAAAGAAAAAATATTTTTTGCTACTTTGGATAAACAAAATAATTGTTATGATTTTTCTGGAAAAAATCATGAATATAGGTTAAAACTTAATAATTCTTATATATTACCAGATTTTTATGTATTGGAAAATAATAAAATTATAGAATTTGATGGAGTATATTGGCATAAAAATACTCCAGAAAATTTTACTAGAGAAGCTGTTAGAGATAAAAATATAGATGAATCAGGGTATAAAGTTTTACACATAAATGAACTGGACTATAAAAATAATACAGTTAAAGTTATAGAACAATGTATAAATTTCATTCTAGATATATAAATATATAAAATAAATGCTAGAATATTTATTTAAATATCTATCTAAACACAAGTGGAATTACGATAATAGTTTATATATATTTTTAAGAGTATTATTACAATATAACTCAGATATAATTGAAATCATATTTAAATTTTTTAGGAAAAATTATATCACTATTGAAAAAGATCCAATTTCTTTTAGAAATATGTATATTATAGATAAACTTCGATTACAAGATAGAAATTATAAGTTAGATGCTGATAGTTGGCAATATAAAACTTTTGTTAAATTTATTAACCTTTTTATAGAAATATATACAATAGAACTATTTGAAAAATTCTATAATTCGTTTAAAACCGATAATCCATTTGATTGGAATAACCAAAAATCATTTGAAAATGAAATTATGACAAATTTTAAAATGATCGTAGATTATATAATTTTTGATTATAAAAGAAATTTAGAAAAATGAAATACATAAAATTATTTGAAGAATTTGAAATTAAAAATATAATTTATACTGGTTAATTTTTAGATTCTAAAACCAGAAATAGAATTATCAAATTAATTAAACCTAAATTTGATAATATAATTTTACATCACATAACTATAGCATTTAAACCTACTGAAATTAATTATACATTTGGTGGAATTTATAATATTAATATAATTGGGATTTGTGAAGATGATAACGCACAAGCTTTATTAGTGGAAAAAATTCCATTATTAAATAATGTAAGATTTCCACATGTTACATATTCATTAAATGAGAACATATCACCAGTATATTCAAATAAATTGATAGAAAATTCAACCGTTAATAATTCCATAATTTATTTTAAAAAACCAATTAAAATAAAATGTAAACTTGGATATTTTGATGGTAAAGAAGTATTGTTTGAGAATATATAAAGTAAAAAATGAAATTTTTACTTTTATTTGAAGAGTATATAAATTCTAAATTTCTTAAAAAGGCAGATAAATCTATCAAGTTATTATATAATTCTGAAAAACCAGATTTAAAAAATCTAATAAAATCAAAATTTGAACATTTAAAATTATTAAGTAGACCAGACTTAGATTTATTATATTTATTCCAAAAAAGAATGCATCAATGTAAAACATTAAAATCATTGAATATTTGGTTAGATCAAGTTATATATGAACCATATTACAATTTAAAATCAGAATCGTTTATATTAGAATCGGAGAATTATTATATTTATAAATTTGACGATACTCAATATAAACAATATTTAAAAGTATCTAAAGGTGCTATATGGTGTACTCATAATATTAATAAATTTAAATATTACTCTAATGAATTTAAAAACTTTTATATTATTATAAATAATAATTTATTAGATTATAGAAATAATTTTTATAAAATAGCTATAGCAATTGATGAAGATGGATTTGAATTATTTGATATGTATGATAATAAAAATGATTATTATACATTTTTAAAAACATTACCAGATAATATTAAAAACGTATTTAATAAAATAAATTATAATTAAAGAATATAAGTTATGCCAATAGATGAATTACATATACAAATAGGAAAGAATGTAGAATCTTTTAATATTTCAGCTTATAAACTTAGTTATTATTTAATAAAAAAATTTAATATTAATAATAAAACTATAACTAATTTTAATATTTATAAAGGATCTCAGACCGAATTTTATTTTGATTATTATAAAACTCCAGGAGATTCTATATTTCATAATTTGTTCGATATTTTACAATTTTGTTATGTTAAATATTATATTTTAACTGTGTTTGATTTAAAGAAATTTGTAAATGATGATTTAAAACTTTTTAATATATCAAATATGGAGGAATTTAATAAAAGAGCTTATAAATCAGATGAAGATCGTAATAATGGTGAAATAATAAAAGATGAATATTTAAATAAAGATAAAATTTATGCAGATTTATATAATTATTTTAATACTGGTTATGATGAAAATAATAAAATAGATTATAATAATTGGATTTTAGATAAAAGTATAATAGGTAATTATGATTTAAATTCTAAGGAGCAATTTTACTATTTTAGCAATTCACATCGAAATGTGAGAAGATATTCTAATCACTCATCATTAAAATCTANNGAACATCATTTGCTTATTTTAGTGTTTCGAGATATAATTAAACAATCATTGATAAAAGTTACTATAAAAAAAGATATAGACTAATGGAACTAACTTATATAAACAGAATTTATAAAAAATAATTAAATGATGATTAAAAAAATATTAAAACTATTAATTTATAGATTAATAGAATTCATTGAAATATTGGAATATAAAAATATTAATTTAGATGAAAAAATTTTAAATAGTATATTATTAAATAATATTGAAATAGAAACCGATACTGGTTATAAACGAGTA
>DCST01000045.1 GCA_002325765.1 bacterium UBA1459
AAATAATATTACTAAAAATAATATTATCATATAATGCTGTATATAACTGTAGAATTGTTTGAATATTATACTTGCATTAATGATCATAATAAAATTTTATATATTTATATATTGAAATTACTTTAATTTATAATATATATTAAATATTTCTTATAAATTAAATTAATCTTTTTATATAATTTAATATGTTTGTTTTTTTCATGGTTATTTTCATGAGTCTATTTATGTTATTTATTCAAGGAGTATGTGAATTTTTACCTATTTCATCTAGTACATTTTTAAAAATGTTCAATTCTTCTATGAACAATTTAGGAGTTATGCATTTATCTAGTGGTATTGGAGGAGTAATATATTACTGGCCTCAAATGAAAGTACTACATAAAGATAGATTTTTCTTATTATTTGTGCCTTTTTTTGTTTTATATGGACTGTTTTTCATTTTATTTGATTTAACAAATTATCGTATTAATACCTATATAATTAATATTATTTTTGGTGTATTATTACTAATTAGAATGTTTTATAATCCTGTGCAAAATAAACAATTAAATATATATTATGCACCAATATTAGCAATTATACCTGTTATTACAATGTTATTAAGTACAAGTAGACTAGATGGATTATTACAATTCTTTCTTACGTTTTTCTCATTAGATAAAGCTTTTGATTATGCTTGTATAACAACTACTATAGTTAATTTATCTGGATTTTATTATTTATTCAAAATAAAATTTAATTCGTCTATTGAGATATTATCAACATTAATATTATTTATATTAAATGCTGTAATTGGATATTTTGCTTTAAATATATTACGCAAGAGATTAAGATTATATATTATTATTAGTTTAATTTTTCGTATATCTATTCTATTATTAGTAGTATTATTAAGTTATTTAGAGTATTTATTAAAACCAGTTTATTGATTTTCTCCGCTATAATTTGAGAAAAAATTATCATCACAAGATAATAAATATATATTTTTATAATATATTGAATATGCATTTGGATTTTTATTAATAAATATAATTTTTATATCTTTATATAATATTTCTGTTATATTTTCATGTCTGTTCTCAAATACCTGAGTAATATTTCTTTTATTTTTATATAAATACTCATATCCTTCTTGATAACTAGTATTTTGATATTTTTTATTTGAAATAGCAAAATATATTTTTAAAAAACTTGTTAAAAAAATACCAGCAATAAATAAAGCTATAATAAGTTCTATTAATATAAATCCTTTTTTCTTCATATAATAATAATAATTTGTTATACTTTTTTTATATTATTCTATTTATTATTAAAGAATTATATTAGATCTTTTTTAGTGATATAGTATGATTAATTATTTAGGAAATTAGTATAAAACTTTTGCTGCTGGAAAGGCTTGACTAATTGATGCACTTAGCTGATTTGTAATTTGAACTGTACTCATCATAATAATACTAATTTCTACAGTATGAGATGTATTATTATTTAGAGATGTATATTGATTTGCTAAAATATCCCAATAATGAAGTAGTAATGCATTAGATAAATAGTACTTATCAAATAAAAAACTATACTCATTTTCAATATTTGTAAATTTATATATAGATAATTGAGAAATAATTTCAATCATTTCTTGAAAAAAACTTTTTTCAGTATAGTTAAGATCAAAATATTTTTTCCAATGAGATATAGCTGAATTTGTATCTCCTTGTAAAATATATTCTAAAACTATTATTGCATTTTCTTTTGATAATTGTTTAAAATTAGATTCAATTAAATTTAAAGTAATTTCTTCATTAATATAATATAATATATTTAACATAGAAATAGCAGATCTTAGAGATCCTCTTGCATATTTACAAATAGCTTTTATTGCATCAGGTTGTATACTAATTTTTAAATCTAAAATAATATTATTAATATATTTATAAATATCTTCATTATTTATTTTATTAAGAGGTAATATTACACATCTTGATAAGATTGTATCTGGTATTTTATTTAAATTAGTAGTAGCAAAGAAAAATTTAATATGAGATGGAGGTGACTGTAATGTAAGCAATAAACAATCAAATGCTTGTCTAGATAACATATGTACTTCATCTATAATATAAATTTTATATTTAGAGTGCATAGGTGCATATAATGCATCTTCTAATAAAGATCTTATATTATCTATACCAGAATAAGTTACTCCATCTATTTCAATAATGTCTTTTGAGATTTCTTCAGCAAATAATCTAGCTAATAATGTTTTTCCTACTCCATGAATACCGCTAAAAATAATAGCATTAGGTATTATTTCTTTATCTAACATATTTTTTAAAATATTAATTATAAATGTTTGGCCAATTATATTCTCTAGGTTTTTAGGACTATATAGGTTATATAAACTACTCATATAATAAAATTTTATATTTTTTTTATTATTATGTCATCTAATAGATCTATTTTTTGTACTATTTGATTTTCTATATATGTATAATTATATACTGATTATATTTTTTTAAATAATTCTAATTTGAGATTATTTCTTATTATATTAATTTTATTTATTAGTTTCGAAAGCTTCTTCTATAATATTACAAAGCATATGAACTATATAATCAGCACGAAAAGATTCAGTAAATAAAAGAGGTAAAGTTATATAAGCATATCCATTATTATCATACATAATTTTGCAAGATGTAATTTGTGCTTTTTGTCTAAATTCTTCTGGTAGGGCTATAATATTGATTATAAATGGCTTTATCTCTTGTTCTAATATTTCTTTACTTATAGGATTGTTATTATATTCCATAATAATTGTATTAATACTTTCGTAATTAGTATTATATGCTTTTACATATTTATTCCATGTAGTTAAAATTTCATATCTTTTTTTTAAAAAATAGAAACGAGTCCAAAGTGCAATTGATCCATCATCATCTTTAATAAGATAGTACATTCTCTTAAATGTATTAATAGATAAACTATTATTCATAATCATCCATATAAATCCATAAATAAGTATATATTTAGATAATATTGTACTCATATTGAAAAAGCTAATATCATTGTTATTAATATAATCTAAATCTCTATAAATATCTTGTACAATATCTTTAAAAGGATGATCATTAAATAATTTTTTCATCATATGTATAAGTTGTTCATATGAATATATAGGTATTTTACTAATATCTATATCATTAACAGTATTTTTATTTTGCATCTTTAAAATAGATTCTCCATCTAAAAGAAAGAGTGTTTTTTGTAATAATTCAGTATTAGTATCTTTATTATGAGGCTGAAAGTCTAACTTATCCATAAAATCTGAGAAAAATTGATATATATTAGATGTACTACCTTCTTTATAGCATAGAAAACCAAGTATAATATATGAAAAAATAGTTAACATAATTATCTTAAAATCTTCATTTGAGATATTATCTCTAATGGTATCCATATCTATTGGCCAACTAAATCCAATACCTATAACATCAGATAATTGCTTAACTATACTTGGATGTAGTTGTTGTAATGTAAACTTTTCAAGATTTTGTGTTCTTATATAGTATAATTGTTTAAAAACTTTTAATTCGTTAACAGCATTAAATTGAAACATGAAATATATTACCTTATTTTTTATAATGCATATAGAAGATTGAATATATATTACTTTATTTTTAATAATTCATCTAGAAGATTTGATATGATATTATACTGATATTTAGCTTTTTCTTCTAATGAAGAGAGTTTAATATATTCAGATGAATTACAAAAGGAATTTCTGCGATATACAAACATAAGTCTTCCAAATAGAACAGCAGAATCATCAAAATTATTAATAGTATTTTTCAAAAATGTATATATTTTTTCATATATTTGATCTATTAATAGAGATTTTGTTGTATATAATATATAATAAAATCCACTAACAAATAAGTTACATGCAATAATATATCTAATGTCATCTACAGATAATGTTTTCTTCTCAAATATTTTCAAAAAAGATGATAAAAAGTCTTTTTCAGATGAATATTTGCTTTTTGATATTCTTTGTTTAATTAATTGCTTATATAAATTAATAATATCTTCTGGTGTATTGAGATTAATAGTATTAACATTCATTGTTTTTAGAAACATAATAATACATGTTATAAGTTCATCATTTGATGATTCTTGAGTAATAGGTTTACTACTTTTACCTGTATAAACAAAATATTTATTACATAAATTAAGACACTTACTATCTTTATTATTCATGAAATCAGATGCGGCTTCAGATAACATATATAATGCTAATGAATATAATAATACAGCCATTAATTCTTTTGTATTATTTATATTATATGTTCTACTTTCTGAGCTAGTAATGTTTGCTCCTGGAGTTAATAATTCTGTTAAAGGAGTATCTTGTGTTAAAGGTTTAATTATTATTTGTGAGCTATTAGTTTTTTTTGATGCTATTTCCTTATACTTTTTAAAATCTTGTATATTTATCGCGTAAATTGTGATCATATTAATATTATATCAAAAAATAAGTACGTAAAATTAAAATATTAATTGTAATCTTTTTTAAGTAAATATTGTTTTTGCTTGTTGTGATGTAATTGGTTTTTTTGCAGCTTTAAGACTACAATCTTTTAATTTTTCTGATCTAAGCTTAATAGTTTCTTTACCGCCTTCTTTATTTATAAATAAACTTTCTTGTAATTTTTGTTTATTTTCTTCAGATTCTGTTATAAAAAATTTATCTGAATTTTTAACTATTAAATAAACTATCTGACTTTTATCAAAGAAGATACTAGATTCATTTGCTTTATATATTACTTTAGTTAATTCGCTTTCTTGTAATTTAAAATTAATATAAGATTCTTGTGTATTATTATAAGCATATAAAGCCATCATAAACATAATATAATTATATAACTTTTTTAAGTATTGTTAATAATTTGTTTGATATTAGCGTTACAATGTTGTATTTAAAAGATTATATTATTCAACTTTTATAAAACTATTATCTAATGATGCTGGATTGTTATTTAACATTTTTTGTATTTTTTCTGCTGTCATTAGTTTTTTATTATTTAACATCTTTTTATTTTCTGGATTTACTAGGAATGTTTCTATTTCATCTAATCTTTCTGGTGAGTATATTCAATATCTTTGGTATTTGATCACGTGGTTGTCTCATATCTGGATTTAGTATAGATGATGGATTTTTATTTCGTGCAAATACTGTTAAACCTCTCTCTCTCAGAAGCTTCAACTTTTATAACTGAGGATAGACATCTGTGCAATAATTGATAAAGTGCTAGATAGAATGCTATTTTTACTTTTATCATTTCCTTTAGATGTTTTTGATCTCCATAATTTTGTGTATAAAATTCTTAGAGATTTAATTGTTTGTACCTGATCTCCTATGTTTAATATATCGAAATTACTAATAAGATTCTTAATTTTGAAAGTTACTTCTGTTTGAGATTCATTCAAGTATGGCAATCTACTATCAATAGATGCCATATCAACAATATTTGGATTGGAATATCATATACTCATACTAGTTCTTGCAGCAGTTGTCTCACTACTGTCTTTAAATGAGTGTTGTATTTTTTTTGTTCTTAGTTGCACACAATCTAATCCTCAATCTAGTATTCTATCAAATATGTGTCGTACCTTTGAATTTTTTGGATCAGATATAGTTCCTTCTTCCAATGTTGCATAAATAAATACACAAAACATAATGAGTATATTCTTTAGATCTTTTGAACTCATATTTGTGATTGATCATCTGAATATCTAAACATTAGATTCGAGCCTTTCTTTTACGTATTTATATATGTTTTTTGATATCCTTCTTCACATACCCAAAACAACTCACCGTTAATATTTACTATATTAGGATTATCGTTTGGTATAGATTCTTTTAATACATCTGCAAAGGATTACATACTTGCTATTTTCTAGTATAAAACTAAGTACAAATTGATTTGATGTCTTTTTTTCTCCATACAACAAGATATAGTTAAGTTTTGATTTCTAAATAAGTTTGTTGTAATTGCGTTAATTATAACTATATTATGTATCAGAAAAGCATGAATTAAATGCATTTATTATCTAATTATTAACAATATACCAACATTAATCATAATATTACATAAAATACACTTTTTTAAGAAATATCTATAAAAAAATAATTTTCATTCCGCAATTACTTATTATTATCATATATATATATATTATCTTAATATATCTAGTATTTATTTATTTGAAGGTATTTTGATACTTAAATTTCATATATTCTTTGCTATTTTTGGATATTTATAATTATATCACATAAGATTTGTATCATAAAATGATACCAATATTTCTAATAGTTGATAAAATTACAATAAATTCTTTATATCATTTTCAGCTTATAAGCAAATAATAATAAATTTATAAAATATATGTATTTTTTATGATATAAATTTATTTGTAGTTTCTTGATAATTGTAATCCAACATGCCTTTATAAATTAATTGAGCTATGTTTACTAAAATAAGAATAGATGTACCACTTAAGTGCAAAATATCCATACCAATAGATGAGTTAAATATATAACAATAATATTCAGATATAACACAGATAAATACTAAATATAAACCAGATATAATATTAAGTTTATTAATTTTACTTTCTAAATATTGTTCTGTATCTTTACCTGGTCTAATATCTGCTACAACACATCCAGATTCTTGTAAATTAGAAGCAATTTCACTTGGATCAAATACTGTTTTAGTTTGAGTAATTGTTAATGCAAATAATAATATTGCAGAAAATCCAAAATAAAATATACCTCCAGGTGAAAAATAAGTAATAATTTTCTCTAGTGTCTCAACATATAAAAACTTTTTAACATAAGAGAGTATAATAACAGGTAAGTGAACTATAGTAGAAGCTAAAACAGAAGGAATAACTCCAGCATTATTTATTTTAAATGGTAAAGTTTGTTGTAGATTTTTACCTGGTAAACCTGGATAATATACAGGTATTTCAATTTTACAACCTTCAACAAAAACAACTGTAAGAAAAATAAATAAAAAGAATAAAGATATGCTAAATAAATGAGTAAAATTAATAACACCACTTTGATATAGTTTATAAAAATCTACTGCTCCATTCGAAGAACTACCAATAATGTTTGCAAAAATAATAATTTGAGTACCTTGACCAACTCCATATTTTGAAATTTGATGAGAGATCCATACAACTAAAATGCAGCCAGCAACAAGTAAAGGTATTGCTTGTAATAAAAACATACCTTTAGAAATAAAAACAGCGCTTATTCCTTGAGATTGAGTAGCAAAAAGATGCTCACATAAATAAATTGCCTGAAAAACAGCAAATAATACAGTGAAATACTGTGAATATTGATTCATTTTAGATGCACCAAGTTCCTGATCTTTTTTCAAATTTTTAAAATAATCTAGTCCTATTCTGGATGATAGAAATTGAGTAACAATTGATGCAGTAATATAAGGCATAATATTTACAGCTAAAATACTACATTTTTCTATACCACCTCCAGAAAATACATTTAATACTTTTAGAAATCCAGATTTATATGAAGAAATCACACTTAAGTTCACCCCAGGTAAAGGTATTATCATCATTGCTCTATATAATCCGATTATACATAATGTAATGAGTATTTTTTTCCACATGTCTTTATATTTGATAATCATATGTATATTGTATGATAAAAATATTATTATATAAGATGTATACTTGCAAAGATTGTAATGCATATTTTATAAAATGGAGGGGATATTGCACGTGTGGCTCTTATAATATCTTACAAGATATTATAAAAGAAGAAACAAATAATGAACCATCTCAAGAAATTATTATAGATTTTAGTGAATTTAATAGAGTTTGTACATTATATACTAAAAGTATTATTTTAATTGGAGGAGAACCTGGTATAGGTAAATCAACACTTGTTACTCAATTAGCAATGATTATATCTAAAAAGTATATATGTCTATATTTAGTAGGAGAAGAGTGTATTTCAGCTGTACATAAAAGAATAGAACGTATGTATAATATTTCAAATCATAGTATTAATATAATTGAATTTTTTCATATAGCAACTCTTGAAAATTATGTCAAAAAGTATAATCCTAATTTTGTAATTATTGATTCATTATATACAACTCGAAGCGAGGATAATGATATTTTATTATTTATTTCTCAAATTTGTAAAAAATATAATTTTTGCATTTTAGTTATTTCGCATGTAACAAAAGAAGGTATAATAGCTGGACCAAAAACAATTGAGCATATGGTTGATGTAGTGCTTTATTTAGAAGGAGATAGATATCAAAATATTCGATTTTTAAGAGCAATTAAAAATAGATTTGGTCCAACAGGAGATACGGGTATGTTTTTATTAGAAGAAAATGGATTAAATGAAATAATAGATTCAGCTACTTATTTTATACAAAATAAATCTGTTGCGGGATCAGTAATTTATGTAAGTGGCACTCGTCCTTTTTTAGTAGAAATACAAGCTTTAGTTATTAACTCAGAATATCCTCAAATTGAATCTATAGGATTTACATCAAAAAGATTAAGAATGATCATAGCTATATTAAATAAATGGTGTTGTACTAAAATTAAGATGCATGATATTTTTATTAATTGTGTTGGAGGTATTAAAATAGAAGATCCAGCTGCTGATTTAGCAGTTGCTATTGCAATTTATTCTTCATTAAAAAACAAGGTAATTAAATCAAATTTATGTTTCTTTGGAGAGTTAGGATTAACTGGAGAAATTAGATCAGTAACACAAAGTAATATTAGAAAAAAAGAAGCAGAAAGAGTTGGTTTTAAAGTATTAGAATACAAAAATTTAAATGATTTACTTAAAGCATTATAATCCATATAAATATAATAAATAAGTTAATTATTATAATTGTTTTCGTAGAGAAATATAAAAATATTAAAGAAATAAAAATCTTGCTTATAAAATTTAAAATATGTTCAGCTTTTCTTTCTTCATATGTCATATATAAAGATTCCTTACCTAAATCAAAGTATAAATATTTAATAATAAAAAATAAAACTAAAGTAAATTGATTAAGTTTATAGAACAATAATATTGAAATATAAGGTAATATATAAAAATATCTACTACTAATAAAATAACTAAATAATAAGCAGTATTCAGCTATTTTTCGATTAAAATCAGCAAATGTATTACTTAAAGTATACAAATTATAATCTAGAGACTTTTTCCATAAATTCATAGCGCTTAAAGATACTATTGAGAAAAAAGATAAAAATACAATTTTATTAGATATTTTATATTTACTTATATATCTATTAAGTATTTTAATATGATATGAATGAGATAAAATAATCATAATAAGTATAATTGATATGTATTTTAAGCTGCTTATTGAAAAAGATGCAATATATTTATTACAAATAACTGTAATTAAAAGAAATAATACAATAATTGATCTATAATTCTGAATATTTAAATTTAAATTTCTAATATAACTCCAAAAAAAATTCATATTATATAAATCTCCTACTAAATAAAAATAAGGAGAAAATAATAAAGCAATAGATAAAAGATTTGAAAAATTATATGATAATGTATTATAAAATAAAGATAAAAGTAATGTATATATAAACATACTTATATATTTAGTAAATCCATAAGTAGATAATATTATACAAGTTTTTATATGTTTTAATAGTATAATTAATATTAAATTTATTGCTCCCAAAAAATATATTTTTATAAGTTTTCTATCTAAAAATAAAAAACACAAGAACCATATCATTATTTATTATATGATTTTGTGGCCACGCTATGGTGGCGAATTTTTTCTTACTTTATCTAAGCAAATACTGAGATTAAAGTACCTGAAACATTGCTGTTTACAGATGTGAGATCCATATCAAATGGAGAATTTTCGTTTGCATTTTTGTTTTTTTTCTTAAGGCGAAAAAACCGGTAAATGTTATAATTTTGCATTAGATGTCGAAATCTATTTCTCCCCCCGAATCTCATACAATAATTATATACAAAATTTTATTATATTATTTTAAGAACATATATTTAAATCTACCAGTATATTTTTCTGTTTCTATATTCTTCTGAGATTTTATACCAGGCTCAATAGCTTTAAGAGATAAATTATCTTCTTTTTTCTCGCATAATTCATTTATAGTATTATGACATTTATTTATTTGATCTTTTGTAAATTTAGTAGTTTTGCATGGTTTAACTTTTAGTTCTGTTAAATATTTTAGATCAGTTGCTTTTGTTGCAGATGATAATTGTGAATCTGTTATATATCCAGAAATTATAGTAAATATTAATAGTCTAGATAAACTGTTTTTCGCTTCGAATATTTGACTTGTTTGTAATTTACTGTCCCGGATCATAGAGTCATATACCAATGACTGATATAGTGTAGAGCTTGAAATTGGAGGCTGAATAAGTGATTTAATTACTGATTCATAAGGCAATCTAAGACTTTGTCTTGATGTATATAATGGTTGTATCACCTCTAGATAATCTTTAAAGTCTGATGGTATAACTGATAAGCCTTTAGAAGGCTCAATTGTATCTGGTAATTTTTCAAACATATCTGTAATAACTGATGTTACTATCTCTGTTAATAATTTCATACTGTTAACATCAGATGATATACTAACCATATTATCTAGAAAACTGAGTGATTTTTTATATTTATTCTCTCCAAATATTTTTTGATAATAATTAATACCTGTTTCTATATTTATTGCTCCTTCAAATACTAATAATAATAATATCATTGCAAATCTTTTAAAAAAGTCTTTAGATTTGATGTCATTTTTATCTACAAACTTGTACATTAATTTTGTTGTATTAGAATATTTCTTTCCTGTTTTATCATATAAACATTCAAATGAACTAGCTGTAATATCGTCCGATGCAGTTAGCTTTTTGAAAGCAGAAGAAGTTATTAAATCTATTGATCCTATTTCTGTATTAACAAATATTTGTGTTAAATTATTTGTTATTTTTGATGCACGAGATTTAACTTTTTTTTCATCCTTTATAGCCTTAATATGTTTAGCTATTAATTTTCTCTGTGTTTTCATATAATCTAAATCCATTGCTGTTAATAATGAATTGAAATCTTTTTGAATAGATGCTCCATCTTTTTGTATCAATTCTCCTTTTTCAGTTATTTCATGATAAGTAGATTTTCCTTTTTCATCTATTTCCATAGCATATTGTTTATTTATTATTGCGAATTTTTCTTTTTTATCTTCTGATAACTTATCTATTAATTTTTTAAATATATTTGTTGATTTTTTATTACTATGTTTTGTAGATTTATTCTCATATACATTTTTTAATATTTTTGTTTTATTTTCATGATTTAATTCTCTAAAATTCTCAAGTACTTTTACTTGATCAAAAAATTCTTTTAAAGAATTTACAATAATTTCATGCATATTGTCTGATTCTTGACCAAACATTGCCTCGTCTAACATATCACTAAGAGTATTCTTATCTTCAGAAATAAATGGAGCACCTGTCATTTTTTGCACTATAAAAGCCAAACCTTTTGTATTAAAATAAACAGCTGATTCTAAACATATATCTATTTTAATAAGATTACTTGGTATTGATTGTACTTGTTCTCCTTTATAAGTCTTGCTACTAATTTTGAAAGATTGAAAATTATCTTCTGATTTAATATATGCTTCGGCTATTAGTGCATTATTGCTACTACCATATAATGAAGATTCACCATATATCATTGCATGTGGTATTGCTTCTGATGATTTAGGAATAACTATTGGATTAAATGAACATACTGTATCTAATCTAGTTTTAGGAACTTGAATTTCTATTGTTTCAGGTAAATATAATGTCCATATTGCTCGATATATTGCTTGGCTTACAGGTAAATTATTAATTAGTAAGTAAAATGCAAATATTAAAAAAGTATCAAGTGATAATTTTTTAGTTATATCTACAATTAATCCTGGTATACTTTGCATTATTTTTTGATAATCATTCATATCTTTTATCTTTTGTTCTATTACTTGTAAGTTATTGTATATATCTAGATTAACTGAAGGATGTTTTCTAAGTTCAATTATAAAATGAGCTCTTAATAATGGATCAGAAAGAAAGTCTGATTCTTTAGAATCTGTATAGTGACACAGAGGAGATATTGAACTAAAGATATCTATAGCAAAATTTAAATATGTTTTCGCAGTATCTAGTATATTTGTATCAAAACTAGCTACTTTAAAATAATGAATACAATCTAATATTAAGTTAAGAGCTGACCCAAAAGTATATCCCGATAACATGCAAGCAAATAATAGAGCTTTCATATATGACTCCGAGCTATAAGTTATAAAACTAGTTCTTTGTGTTTTTTTAGCTTCTAACAACATACTACTGCATTGATGCAAATTATTCTCAAACCAATTTTGTAATATAAATCTAATCATTGGAGATTTCTCAGATTCAATCTTTTGTGTTGCGGTTTTATTTGTAATTTCTGTAATAGATTGGTTATAATCATTTAATACCAATATAGCATTATTTATAACTTGATTAATAGTAGTTCGTAATTCTGCTTCAGAAAGTTTTGGAGACATAGGTATTATTTCCGGATTAATATTATATTCATAACCTGGTAAGAATTTCGCAAAACATATACCAAGTTCTTTTTTATTTAGTTGTGATACTAAGTTATATTCTGGTGTAATTTCTGATGTATTACAAGGGCAATGAGTATTCCATAAATCTTCTGCTATTTCTTGGCATATTTTTTTCAAATGATATTGTGTTTTCTGAGTTGTTGATATATTTTGAGGAGATAGTTGAATTCTTAATTCTGGTGTTAGTGAAGTCTTTTCATCCGAATTTTTTGAAATAATAATAACACCATCTGATTCTAAATAAATTGTATCAGGTTCTTTAATAATATGACTATTTTTCAAGTATTCATCAATAAAGTAAACAATTACTCCTGATTTAGATCTATATTTACCAGGTATATTATATGTTTGATATAAATCATGAGATTTTCCTGTATTAAACTCGCTTTCTTTTATTTTATTTGCATCTGCGTAAAATTTAAGAGCGATATTTGTACCACTAACAGATTCTATTGTATTACCAACTCTTCTTAATATTTTTAAAAATCCTCTATGAGATAGATGATTTATTTGTTTTAATAATGATAATATATCACAAAAATCATAGCTATATTTAGCAGTAGCTTGTTGAGTTTCTGTTAATTCTCTTGTTTTAGTTCCGGAACTAGTTCTAACCCATTGACATACCATTTCTTGTGTAGGTGCATCTTCTGATTCTCTTAATAGTCCTGTAGATCTAGGAGATGCTTCCATTCCATATATATTATTAATATTTAATGTTAAAATATTGTAAAAAATATTGCAAAGTTGTATTAGCATGTTCATATCAAATAAGACAAAAGTTAATAAAAGGTTAATAAATGAATAAAAAGTAAGAGTTTGTTAACTATTTTTAGAGAATATCTTTTATTTATTATTTTATAATGAAATATGCGATCATATCTTACAAAATATATAGATAAAGTCTCCGAAAAAAGAGCATATTCTTATAAAAAATGGATACAGGAAATTATTAATTTAGAGGAATTAATGATAGATGATATTCTAAAACAAGAGGCTGAAAATGAACTAAAGGATCTAATAGATAAAATAAAACAAGAAATTATTACAGATATTTTTACAGAAGAAGAGAGAGTATCTACATATTATATGGAAATAGTATGCGGCACTGGAGGACAAGATGCAGAAGATTGGACAAATATGCTTTTAAATATGTATATTAGATATTTTCAAAATAATAATATTAAATATAATGTAGTTGATATAGATAGTACAGAAGCTGGTATTAAATCAGCAACACTTGAAGTAAAAGATATTCTATATAAAATGATGAATGAAAGCGGTACTCATCGTTTAGTAAGAATTTCTCCATTTAATGCTTTAAATAAAAGGCAAACAAGTTTTGCGGCAGTACATATATATCCTCAAATAGTACTAACAAAAATAAAAATAGAAGAAAAGGATTTAAAAATAGATACATATAGAGCATCAGGAGCAGGAGGACAACATGTAAATAAAACAGAAAGTGCTATACGCATTACTCATCTTCCTTCTTCTATTGTTGTTACTTGTCAAGATGGTCGTTCTCAACTTGATAATAAAAAAACAGCAATGCGTATGCTTGAATCAAAGTTATATATATATGAAATGCAAAAAATAAAAAAAACATCAAATATTATAAAAAAATCATCAGCTTCTTGGGGTAATCAGATACGATCATATGTATTATATCCATATCAACAAATTAAAGATAATCGATTAGATATAACAATTACATCACATACTAAAATTGAAAGTATACTTAAAGGAGATATTGATATCTTTTTACAAGATTGTATAGATTATAGATTAAATATAATATGTAAAGAAAATTAAATTTATATAATAATAATTCTGAAAATAATAATTGTAATATAATTATATATATGATCGATATTCGCGCTATACTTTCTTCCTTGTTATCAGAAGTATATACTATTAAAACTCCCAATATTAGTAACTTTTTTCTGCAATTATTCCATACTTCTATTATTGCAATAGGATTTTTTATTTTTATTTCTTGTATAACTTATTGCTTTACTCAATTGTTATATTTTATTTTAGGTATTTAGTATGCAAGATAATATATGGATATCTTTTGCTTTTAATGAAACAATTAAAAATAGATTTATTAAATCTTCGAAAGCTAATGATGTAATTATTTCTCATTTAAGAGATGCGTTAAGTCGTATACATGGACATTCGGATATGATACAAGAAATAATAATACCTCAGGATATATTTATTGAAGCCGAACATATTCATTCCTATTTGCTTGGTATAATGATAATAAAAATTGATATGAATTATTATCCTGATTTTTTAGTAGCTTGTTTAGATTATCCTCTTAATAGAATGATTCGAGCTGATACTATTAGTAAAATGGAGAATACAGCTGTACAAAATATAATAGATGCTGGTAAAAACAGTATTAATACATTAAGAAATAAATTTAAAGTAGGTGATCATATTATTATTATTGATGGTATTGAAAAAGGTATACCAGGTATAATAGAAGATATTGATGATGAATTTGCTTCTATTGCATATAATATACTTGGGCATAAGATAGTTCGTAAATTTAAATTATCTAGTATTGAAAAGTACTCAAATCTACAAGATGGCATGGATAAAAAAATCAGATAGTATCTGCATTGTTTTTGGTAATCAATACTATATAAATAATAAAGTATATGATTTAGTACAAAAGTTTGATAGTATATTAATTATATATTACATAGGTAATATTAATTATTCAAAAAACTTTGCTAGACTATTAGCAAGTATAAATAGTGTGTGTTTTTTTGGAGATTTAAATAGATTGTTTGTACAACCTATTGATTTATCTATGAATGATTACACTGTACATGTAGCATTATCAGGTAAAAAATATATTGTTAATATTGCATCATATTCAAGTAATAATTATAATATTAAAGATTATATAAAATTTATGCATACTTTTATGAAAACAGAAGTAAATCTTTATGTTATTAAATATTATTTAAGTAATAAGTATTTTATTTCTTGTATTATAATACTTTTTGTTATTACTTATTTTATATTTACTGTATTTGGTAGTATAGATATGTATAGAAAACAGGAATTAATAAAAATTGTAATATAACATATCATATATTAATCATTTATAATATATTTCTATGTTAAAATATTATTTATGACAAGCTCTTTCAGCACATTTTCTTGGTATTTTTTACGTAAATATAAAATGAAAATGCTAATTACTATAGTATTATCATCATTATCCTTATATTTAGCGGGTAATTTATCTTCAGATTATTTATCGAGCTTCACATATTATTTATCAAATGATATTAATAAGGCACTATACTATGGTATTTTATTTGCTATTGCTTGGGCATGTTCCGATATTATAGATTTTATGTATAGATATTTGTCAAGTTTAATTTATCCAGATTTAGAAAAATCTGTACGAATTTCATGTTATAATTTTGTACAAAAAAGTAATTATGCTTATTTTAGAGATCATGGAGCTGGTTTAATTGAAAACTATATAGACTGTGCTGCAGAAGGAGTTAGAGAAATTTGGGTAGATTTATGTGAATCTATTATACCGAGTTTATTTTTTGTAATTGTAACTATCATAAAGTTTTTTTTACTTGATTATACATTAGCAATAGTAACTGTTATATGGATTATACTTAGAAGTGCATTTTTCTTTTATTTGTCTCAAGATTTATTTAAAAAATCAAAAAAGAACTTTGAACTTGCTCATATTAGAACAAATGCTATGACAGATTTATTAAACAATATGCAGCTTGCTAAAATTTTTAATTTAAATGATCATTTTACTGAAAAAGTAAATAATATACATGAAAAAGAAACATCTGCTTTTAAGAAATTTATACAAAATAGTGCTTTTGTATCATTTATGACAGGTATTAATGCTGCAGCATTTACAGGATGTATTATATATATTATATATTTGGGTATTAAAAGTGGTAATATGCATGTATCTCATGCTGTACTTATTATGAATTTATCAAGTTTTTTAATATATGTTATTTGGGATAGAAGTAAAAAGATTGTTGAAATGTTCGAAAATTATGGTCAAGCAATGCAAGCTCTTACAGAAATGAATAAAACAATGGAAGATACTCCTTCTGGAGATAAAATATGCACAGCATTTAATATAAGATTTCATAATTTTTCATATGGATATGGAGATAGATTATTATTTAATAACTTTAATTTAGATATACCTTATGGAACAAAAGTTGCTATAATTGGTAACTCTGGATCAGGAAAAAGCACACTTTTAAATGTACTAGCTAAAATATTTACAGCAGATAGAGGACAAATTTTTATTGATAATATTGATATTTGCGATTTAAATAGTAACTATATTAAAAATAATATAGGATTTATTACTCAATCTAATGCAATGATTAATGATACTATCGAAGAAAATATTAGATTAGGTAAAGTAAATGCAAATCAAACAGAAATACAAAATGCGGCAAATAAAGCTGAATGTTATTTTATAGATGATTTTCAAAAAAATGTGGGACCTAATGGAAATAAATTATCTGGAGGTCAAATGCAAAGAATATGTATAGCAAGAGCATTTATTAGAGATTTCAAAGTACTGTTTGCGGATGAACCTACAAGCTCTTTAGATAAAATTACAAGCATGGCTATTCTAAATAATATTTTTGAATCAGGTAAAGGTAAAACAATCTTTTGGGTTGATCATTCATTAATTAGTGTTCATATAGTTGATATAATAATATTCTTTTATGATAATCAGANNAATTTTTGTTAAATAATTATGAGTTTTATAGAAATATGTTTAAGGAGTAAATAATGATAATATATTGTACTAATATTCAATTATTTTGGAAAATAGGTAATCAAGAAGGAAATATGGTATGCAATAACAATAAAGATATAGAAATGCAATTACTACAAGTATTTAATAATATTATGATAGATTTATGCTCATATTTATATAATAACAAGAATTTAGATTGTAGTAATTTTTTAACAGAAAATCTAATATTTATACTTTTTAGCAAAATTATAGAAAATAAAAAAATAAATTTACATGAAAAAAAAATATTCACAAAAAAAGAAATATTTATAACAAATAAAGCATTTTTTTCTCAGTTTTATCAAAGCACAACAAATTATCTTAATAAAATAAACTTAGATATTTGTCTACTAGCAAATAAAATATCTTTAGAAAATCAATTACAAGAAAATTATCAATTACCAGGATTATATAATAAGAGTAATGAATATATAATTATAAATAGCCTACCAAGTGCATATAACAAAAATATAGAGCAAGTATTATTAAATGCAGTACTAGAAATAGTTGATCCATTTGTACTTAGTAAAATTGCAAATCAAGAATACATAATAGTATTTCAAGATATAATAGCTCAATATCGAGATTATATACAAATTATTACACAGTTTCTAAAACAACTGATTTATAAATATTTATATATTAATAAACAAACAAATATGGACTTTAAATTACCTAATATTGTTACTGATTTATCTATTTTATTATTAGATTTATTAAAAAACAAGCAATTTATGTGTATATATAGCGCTATCGATATTTTATTAAAATTATATCCTAAGAAAAAAAACGTAAGTAATAAAACATATATGTTATATAAAAATAAACTATGTATAGGATCAATTGTTTGTAATGAAAAAATAGGAGATATTATTTATTCATCATTAAATTTTGCTAATGACAGTAGTAAAGAAATAATAAAAGAAGGATATTGGGACTTATATGAAATATTATCAAAATATATCAATAAACTACTTGTTATTAAAAATTATACAGAAGATCAAAAAATAGAGTTATTTTATTTTATAACCAAAATTATTAGTATAATAGAAGATCGATAATATAAAATAATAATATGTTTATTTTTGCAGCATTATCTTTAAAAGATATGATACAAGAACCTAATATAAGAGTATGTTTCTCTATACAGGAACTGCATAATCTCTTAGAAAAGACAGGATTTTATAAAGGATTAGAGTTTAGATTATCACAAAACAAAGGACAAAGATTTGAAAATTTATATTATTTACAAGATTTAATTGGGCAGATAAGTTATATAATAAATAATATATATTTAAGTGAATTAATAAAATCAATTTCTGATGAATGGTATAAATTTATTAGTTTNNTTATGATTATGTATAACAAAAAAAGAGCGGAACTAAGATTATATCAAGTATTAATAGAGATGTATTTAATAATTATAGACGAAGCTGATGATATATTAGAATTACAAATAGAAATAGAAATACTTGATTTAAAAAATAAAATTTTATCTTTAAGAAATAACTTAAAGTTATTAGCAATAAATTACGATCACTATCGACCAATACCTTACTTAATTGATCTAGAAATAATAATAAATGAAGATGAGTTTAAAAAATATATAAATAGATTGAATCCAATGCAATATAATATACATTCAATGGTTTCTTTAAGCTATAAATTAAATATATTTAATATTATACCAATATTACAACTACCTTTTTCCTATATTATCAATAATATAATTAATAAACAAGAACAAAAAATACAAGAGAATTTATATAGATTTTATACAAATATATCATTTATTACAAATATACATCAAAATAAGGAAGCTTTAAATAAAAAATTATCTTTACATCAAAAAAAAATTGATTATGATAAACAAGATACATTATCTAGATACTATATTATTAAGAACTGTGCAATGTTTGTTATAAATTATATAAATAAAATCTATGATAAATATTACTATAAACTTATTAGTCAGAGTGTATCTATTGCAAATTATATATATAATATACTATATATAAAATATCATTTGTTTATGTTGTAGTAATAATACCATTCTTTTGTATTAAAAAAGAATTAATAGATTTATTAAGTTTGCATATAGATTTTCTGGGTATCTCTGTAAAAATTTGATGTAAATCACAAATAATATAAATATCAGCTACTTTAATATTTGATAAATATTTCATATTAATTACTTTTTTTTCACCTGGTATTACATCATATATATATATTTTCATTTCTTTACTTTCTTTATAAATATCAAAACTCAGTAAAAAATCATTGCTTGTAATAGTTTCAAATCTTTTTGATAATTGTATATCAAAAATAACAACTATATATACAGAAAATGATCTACGATTATTAGCCGATGGATCAATATAAAATATAATAGAGGAAAGCATAAAAATATATTAGATAATATAAATAAATACATTGTTAATTTTGTATCATATTTTATGATTAAAATACAAAATTTAGATAAAATAACTGATATTTTTTTTTGTCATATTGAAATACCTCATATACCTAAAATAGATCAGCTTAATCATGAATTATTTACAAAAATATTTAAAAAAGAAGCTCATGGTATTAATTGTAATATTAAATCTTATGGACACACATATGGATATTCTTTAGAGATAAATATAGTAGAATTAGATGAGTTTATATACTTTCCTAAAAATAACATTCAAAATTTTTCAACAATTATTAAAGGTAATATAGAATATTATGTTAAACTTTTGCCATCAATAGCAGATCGTATACAGTCTGCAATATTTACAGCAATTAAACAACATAAATGGTCAATAAAAGCTTTATGTAATAAAGAGGTACAATGTGTTCGTTTAATTAAATCTATATATATATCAGATAATAATACATATCTATCCTATGATCAAAAAATGAGCAAATTACCAGGTTTTTTACAAAATAATATATATATACAAAATTTAGTATATGCTTTAGAGAATATAAATTTATTTGTCTTTGATTTTGAAAATATTTATAATTTACCTATACATTTAATATCAGCTTGTTTATATAAAGAAAATTTAGGTATATTATATCAAAATAAAATATATTATTTAAGCGCAACAAATACAGTAAATGAAAATACAATTATATTTTCTATAAATTGCAGATTATTTGATATTTATATTTTATATAAAAAAGATATAACTCGAACAGACTATATTGAATGTAGAAATAAAATATTTCTAAATCATAAACTAGGAACAATCTTAGATAAAATTACAAGAATGAAAGAAATAGCATTACTTCTTAATATAAAAGATATTAATATTGATAGTTATGAATTAGAAATAACTAGTGAAGTATATATGGATTTATTAGTTTCTCCTTTTACAGAGTATATAGATGATCGTTTAAATATTATATCTATTATTGATGATCTAAGATGTTTAGAGGCACCTGAGGCAACTTCTGATCCATATGGTTTAAAAAAAAGCACAGATACTTTAATACAATATTATATAAACAATAAGTTTGATATCAATATACTTAGTAATAATAAAATCTATTTTCTAAGTAGATTTGAGTTATATAATCAACAGCAAAACATACTTACAAAATATCTACGTATTACAACAGAAGAAAAATATCAATATTATAATCTAGAAATTAATAAAAGCTATTTACTTAGAGTGTATAATTTATATTTATCTTGGCAAAATGATACTTTAGATACTGTGTCTATATTTGAAAATTTTAGTTTATTAAATATAGATAATATCCTTAATAAATATAATGATTTAATTAATAAATATAATATCTCAACTCATAATCAATATAAAAATGAAATTACTAGCTTTATAAATACTTTAGATATGATTTTTAATATTAGTGCTTTTTTAAGCAATCAATAAAGCAGTTTTAAAATCTTCTTTCATATAATCTAACATAGATTTATTTCTAAATATATATGATGGATGAAAAGTAGCTATTACTTTAATGTTCTGAAAAGATAATAGTTTTCCTCTTATTTTTGTAATAGTATATTGATTTTCAAATATTGTTCTTAGTGCTACTGATCCTAGTAAAATAATAGTTTTTGGTTGATATAATTCAATATGTTTATATAGTATTGGTCTCATTTTTATAATTTCATTATCTGTTGGTGTACGATTATTTTCTGGTCTCCAAAATAATACATTAGTTACATACACATTATCTCTTTTAATATTATTTTCTTCTAATAATTGATTAACAAGTGTGCCGCTATTACCTACAAATGGTATACCTTGATCATCCTCATTTTTTCCAGGAGCTTCTCCTATAATCATTATTTCTGCATTATTTGGCCCAGAATATATTACTGTCGATTTTGCAAATTCTTTTAAATCTATATCATAATTTTTAATATATGTATAGAGTTCTTCTAATGTATTAATACTATCTAAAATTAGATTTTTATTATAATTTTTCTCTATTATAGGTTTAGATTTAATTTGTTGTCTATTAATTGGTTTTTCATTCCATTGCTTATCTAAAAACATATAATATTATAAAATATAAGTATGCGTTTATAGTTTAATTGGACAAAACATCTCTTTCCGGTGGAGAAGACTGAGAATTCGAGTTTCTCTAAGCGCGTTTTATTTTTTATAGTACGAATTACTAGCTAATCCTTGCTATTAAGCTCATAATTTTATGTTTTCTTATATCTGAATTCGAAAATATTAAACTACCATTCCAAAATAAACCTTCTGGTTTTTTTTCTATATGAATATCGTTACAAGTTATTCCACTTAACTGTTGTTTCACAATATCTTCTCTGCTCTCTATATTATATATTATATACTCTATGAGAGTATGTTTCATTAATAGTTGTTTAAGATATTGTTTTTGGTTATCCGTTAACTCAATATTTTTAAAAACTAATTCTAGATTATTTAATGCTTGATCATATAATTGATCTACATTTATATATATTTTATTATCTTGTATTTCTAATAATAAAAAATGATGAGTATATTGTATATTAATCATTAAATTTAATAAACATGATATTATTATTTCATTCTTCTCTTTAAAATTGAAAGGGTGATATAGTTTTATACATAATAATTTTTCTATTTCTTGTGTTTCGTGATCTGTAAATTCAGCTACGTCTTGTAAATTTTTCAATGCATCTTTACTATAACTTATATCATTACCAATACCTGACTTTAATTCAATTTTAATAGTATCTTTTAATTGATCAAATGCTTTTTTTATTTTTTGATTCTCTATCTCAGGGCTATATTTATTAGGTTTTTCATTAGAGTCTTTATTTGGTATTTTATCAGAACTAGGAACTGGTGTTTTATCACTTTGATCTGGTTTTTTACTAGTATCATCTTTTTTGTTTAAATTTAAAAATCCAAGCAATATTATATAAGTATAATTTGGTATTTTATAAAAATCTAAGATTCTAGATTTTGTTTTAATAGCATATAAAGTTATTAACATAACTTATATTATATATTTTTATTTATTTCATTTTTATGTGCTGTTTTTTAGCATTAATGCCACTATTGTTATTATTGTAATTTCTTCTGTAGATAATATTATTTGATCATCAACTGTTATGCCTTCTGAAGTACTTTTAACTGTCTTATCTCCAATTTTAAAACTTCCATTATTTTTTGTTTCTTTTATTAATTTATAATTTCTTAGAAATAATTTAACAGTATTAGTTATATCTTGTTTTTCTTGGTCATTTGTAAATATTGATTGTGATAATACTATTTGTAACAACTTATCTGTTTTTTCTGATTGCATTAATATTTTTCCATCTTCATTATATTTTAATTTTATATCTGAGCTTATATTTCCAGATAACCAAAGAGATAATATGTTAAAGACTATATGCATTTTTATCTCATTATCCTCTTTCAAATCTGTTATTTTTGATGATATAACACTCATAATTCCTATTATCTGTTGTATATCTTCATTTGATAATCCAGTTAATTTTTGTAGTTTCTGTGCTTGCTCCTTTATTCGATCTTTATCTTTAATACTATTTTTTAATTCATGTATTATATTCTCTATTATTAATTCATTTTTATTATTGGAGATCGGATCTATTTTACTGATACATTCTTCTAGACAGAACATATTAATTTCCTGATTAGAATATGTCATTTTACCATCTAAATATATACCATCTGATTTTCTTTCTATTTTCTTACCACCTAAAGTTGCATTTTTTCTTCCTTTAAGAGTATCTATTATTATTTTTTTCTTTTTAGCTAATTCGATAGCTCTTTTTTTTATTTCTTGTATTTGATTATGTGTGAATGCAAAAGAACTAATTAGAGTCTGATTATCTTTCAAAATATCATCAATAATACTCTCATAATCTTCTATTTTATAACCAGGTACTATGTTATCCCATATTAACGAATCAAAGAATTTAAATAAAAATACTATTGCAGTTTCTTCTTCTGATATGCGATTCCACTCATCGGAAGAATAAAATAACTTTAGGTGTAATCTTTTTATTATTTCTATTTTTTGTAAACCAGTAATTGTTTCTAACTCTGACATTTTTTGTGAATCATAATTCAAAGATTTATCTCCTACTTCAATAGTACGTAATAATGCGTTAAATGCTTGTTCAAATAATTTATCTTGATATGTTTTATCATCTATGGGTTCATCTACGAGTATTCTGTCTTGTAGAGCGTCTATGCACTCATATTCACTTACTGCATCTGGTGAAATTATATAACTTTGTTTTGTTGTCTTATCTGTAATTGTTATTCCATTCTGATCTTTAGTAAATTCATGTTGCATAGAATATATATCATTCTTAAACCATTTATATAATAAATACTCTGATTCATTAAACATAGTATGTTGATACCTTGTTGCTAATCCTTCAAATTTATACTTTCTATCTGATAAAATATTTACTTTTATATTTTTATTAGATTCGAAGGACTTGTTTATATACTTTAATAATAATATATCTGATGGTTTTATTAATTCTTGCTGATTATTATATATAATTTTAGTATTATTATTTTCAGTATTATCTTGATATAATAATAAAATCTTATCTTCTGGGTATATATTACTAGTAAGTGCAACTCTCATAAATGTAGCGCAAGGATGACGATATTTTTTTATTTCATCTTCGATTGCTGTTGATACATTAATCTTAATCTCTAANNATTTCTAGGTATAGTTGTAATGATCTCTATATTACCTGACCACAATTCTTTAATTCTACGCAAATACTGCTTTGGATTATATATATATGTATAATATTTTTTTATTATCCATTGTGCGTACAATGACATCAATGATAGGTTTGAGTTTTTTGTTTTATGTAACTGAGAATGTATCTCATGTGCTAGATCTTTAATTTCACGATCTATTTTTTTGATAATTGGTTTGGACTCCGATCTTTCTTTTTCGAGATTTTTAAGCATTATGGAATCTATTGGATTACCAGAATCATCAAACTTATCATATTCAGAATTAGATGATGCTGTATGTCTTATAAACCATGGAAGTAATGCATCTATAGTATATAATTCTTTATTTGAGCTATTATGTATCCATATATTACTCGTTGATACACCCCTTAGTTCAGAATCTCCTGTAATATATGCAACATTTAATACAACAATTACACTAAGTATATTTTTTGGTGTATCAAAAAAGAAATATAATGAGTTAAATGCTTTTTCAGTTTCTGGATCTAATGTTATAATACCTTCATCTATTTTTATCTTTGATGATTTTAATTTATCTAATAAATTTTCTAAACCTTGATTTTTCTGTAGATATAATTCTTTTTCTTCTATTAATTTCTTATCTTTTATTGGATCTAATTCAATAGTATCTTTTTCTGTAGTTTTATCAAAAATTATATATTTACAAGGATTTTTTGGATCTAAATATATGTTAATTATTGTAAAAAATACTTCCGAAAGAATCTGTGTATAACCTTCAATTTTATATTTAAAAGGACTATTCTCATCTTTTTTTAATAATCCCTGTATGTTTTTTTCTGATTTTGATTTAATGCATTGTATTATTTCTGGCGTTATTTGTTGGATGCATTTATCTCCAATAAAATGAATATTCATATCTGAAATACTAGCAATTGGTATAATTCTTTTTGATGTGAATATTTCAAATTCTTTATTTGTATCTGAGTATTTAATAATATGATATGCTATTAATGATAAAAATTTATACTTAAGCAAATCACTTAATGCTTGAAATTTATTGGTTATTGTGGAAGATGCATCAATCAATATACTGTTGTTACGCTCTATAATATTACTATTAAGAAAAATTTCATCAATCTCTGGTTTTGTAAAGTGATCAGAAAGATATTCTTTATCTGT
>DCST01000032.1 GCA_002325765.1 bacterium UBA1459
AACTAATAATTTAGATTATTTTACACTAGAAGAAAATTCTTTTAAATTGTCTTCTAACGAAAAATCTATGATATTAAGATTGATAGATGAAAGCGGACAACAATTAATAGGTAGTGAAATATATTTTGTAGATCCAATAATAAAAAAATATGCTATTAATATAGCTATTAGTTATTATGATACATTTTTAAAAGATGTAATTGAAAATGAGATTAAATCTAAGATTAATCAATATTTTATTAATAATACCAGAAGAGATATAATACCTAAAGCAGATATAATAGCATTATTAAAAACTATACCTGGAATAGATAGTGTGAATGTATATTTCATATCAGAAACTAATGAAACTGCAATGAGAAATGGAAAATATATTAAAAAAATATTTACATTTAATAAATCTACTGGTAGAAGAGAATGGTTAGATAGTAAAGTAATATTCTTAAATATTGATGAAAATCCAAATTTAGGATTAAATGAATTTGGAGATATAAAAATAGAAGATGGAGATTTACCGATATTAAGAGGTGGTTGGTATGATAGAAATAAAAAATATTACAGTGCCGATATATCAGATTCTATATCTAGTATTAACGTATTTTTTACAAATAAAGTTCCATATACATTAAATATAAAAGAAAATATAGAAATACAAAATAATTTATTAAAATGAAAAGTTTATACAAACAAGCATTTACAATAAACGAAGATATTAATGAACCAGGTTATGATTATCAATCTACTAATATTTTTAGAAAAACTATGTCACCGCATATGTTTCAAAATACTATATTAATAGAATTTTTAAATGATATAAGTAAAATAATGGTAAATAATATAGAATCAGTTAAAAGTATTAGGATTCATAATAATTTTGCTACGGATAAAGATAACACTAATATAAATTAATATTATGAAATATTTTAAATTATATGAACAGTTTTTTAAATCACCAGAAGATTTTTGGAGATTTACTTTGAATATAAATGATTTGGGAATACAACCAGCATATAGATCTAATTGGTGTTTAATTAAAAAAGATAAATTAATTAAATTTGATTCTATATATGAATTATTGTTAGANNATTAATAATAGTAATAATTATATTACTAAAGTAATGAAATATAGAATGGCATTGGATCATTTTAATTATATTAATATTTTTACTACAGTTAATTCAGGAAACCCATATAAATTTATGGTTGCAAATCTTCTTAAAATGTTAATTAATTTAAATGAATATATTTATAGAAATGATTTATATAAAGATGAATATGAAGATTATTTTATAACTGTGGATTATAGAAAAGAACCTATAACTGTATTTGCAACTGAAATTTTTAAAAAATATACTGAAATTTCTGTAGATAAAAGTTATGAACAATTAAATTTTAAATTACTTAAACCAGAAACTGATTTATTAATTCAAAAAGTAATAAATAACCAAATATTAAAAAGCAAAGAATATGCTACAGATCAAATAGGAAGATTAGCAATAACATTATTTTTTTTATGCGCTTTTGTTTTAAATTATGAAAATAAAAATGAACCTAAAATAATTACTAATGTTAATTTTAAATTTTTAGATAAAGAATATACTGTAGAAGTTCAGACTTTATCTAGTGTTAATAGACTTTTATTATTTTTTGAAAAAATTACGAAGCCAATAAAAAATAACCATCACAAAAATTTAAGAAATTTAATATTAGAACAAACTGTTAAACTTTTAAATTTTTATTAATTTTTTTCGTTTTTTACAATTTATTTTTTAATATTTTAAAAATTCAAAAACAAACATTAAAACTTTTTATAATGTCATCATTAGTACAATTATTATTCGTATTAGCATTGATAGCGTACAGCATTCCTGCTGCGTTGTCTGCTTATTTTAACTTGAAAAATTTACGTTCTATTGTGTTGGTAAATTTTTTCGCATTTACTGGAATTGGTTGGATTATTGCATTTATTATGTTCTTGTATGGTATGAGAACTTATGCCAAAACTGTAAAAGAAACTCCACCAACAGTTTAACAATTTTTAAAAATCATGTAAATTTTGCGATTTACATGATTTCAACACAGTAATACATATTACAAATTAAACAAAAACACGACTATGGTAGATTTTAAAGAATTATCGCTAAATAGCGAAGCTGTTGTTAAAACAGTAGAAAAATTTAAAGAGTATGGAATTGGTGTAGTTTTAACAAACTACATATCTGAAAAAGATAACGATAAACATACCAGATGGCACGATCTTGTATATGGTAAAATTGTAGGAATGGATTTAGTATCAGCAATGAAAGAAAGATTCAAATTTTACAGACGACAAGCTATCGAAGAGCAATCTTTAGATGGTCTGATGTCAGAAAGACCATCACTTTTATTAAACTTGACCGATGAAACTGGAGAACGTATTGGTATTACATACGAGGTATTGGCAATTTTTACATGGGCTGCGTATACAAAGAGAATCCAAGTTGAATCATTCAGAAATGAAAAAGTTGAACTTGAAACTTTAAAAGCAACTAGAAACAAACATAAAACTCCACAAGAGTTACGTGATGATTTAGATGCTCGTATCGCTGAATTGGAAAAGAAACATTCTAAGTAATAACCTTCTTTAAATTTATAGTGATGTAGTAATATATCACTATAAACAAAATTTTCGTTTTATTGAAAAAATTTTTTAATATTTAAAAACAATTAAAT
>DCST01000054.1:0-3383 GCA_002325765.1 bacterium UBA1459
ATAAAAATAGTAATAATATAATATTTATGGAAAATGTTATAAAACTATTTCAATTTTGGTATATCGATATTAAATAATTAGGTGAAACAATAATATACCACTCAAATAACTCTCTAATGATGAAAAAAGAAATAGCACAAATAAAATGTGCTAGTATGCTTCTAGAGATAGATATAGAGAAATTTTTATCATGTTTATCATCAAAATTACAAGAAGAAATAATCAAAAGAGCTATACATGATGGAAAATATAAGATAAATCAACATATACTTATCACAAAATGCACCTAGTAGTGACAAATATCAGATGAGTGATAGACAGAAAGTATATTTAGATAATATAAAAGGTTAAAAAGAATCAATACTTTAAATTGTAAGAAAAAATAGTAATTATATATCATATTTTGAGAAAATTTATAAAAAAATAACAAGTAATATGATAGAATAATTTTGTAGTTTTATTACTAACTTGCTTAATGAGAAGTTAATAATAATGCTGCCTACAAAGGAGCAAAGAAAATGAAAAAGAAAATAATTGGAATAGATTTAGGAACAACAAATTCATGTGTATCAATCGTAGAGGGCGGACAGCCAAAAGTTATATCAAATGCAGAAGGAGCAAGAACAACGCCATCTGTAGTTACTATTGAAAATGATGGTAAATCTTTAGTTGGTATAATGGCAAAACGTCAAAGTGGATTTAAACCAAATAGTACAATCATTGCAAATAAAAGACTTATGGGTCTAAGTTACGAAGAAGCTGAAAAAGCAACACAAACTCATCAACCTTTATTTAAAATGACAAGACATAATAATGGTGGAGTTGGTATTGTTATAGATAATAAAACATATACACCTCAAGAAATATCTGCTAAGATTTTATCAAAACTTAAAGTAGATGCAGAATCTTACTTAGGTGAACCTGTCACAGAAGCTGTAATTACAGTTCCGGCATACTTTAATGATGCTCAAAGACAAGCAACGAAGGATGCAGCTGAAATCGCTGGACTTAAAGTAGCAAGAATTATTAATGAACCAACAGCTGCAGCCGTAGCTTATGGATTAGACAAGCAAAATGCAGAAGAAACAATCGTAGTATATGACTTAGGTGGAGGAACATTTGATGTATCTATACTTAAGATATCTGAAGGAGTAATTGAAACTTTATCAACTCATGGAGATGGATGGTTAGGAGGAGAAGATATAGATAACTCAATAGTTCAAGATATTATAGATGATTTTAAGTCAAAAAATGGTGTTGATTTATCTAAGGATATTGGGGCATTACAAAGAATTAAAGAATCCGCTGAAAAGGCAAAAATTGAACTTTCTTCAATGCAAGAAACAGAAATAAATCTACCTTATGTTACTGTAGATCCAGTTACTGGCCCAAAACACTTATATTATAAACTTACAAAACCAAAATTAAATCTTTTATCAGAGAAGTTAAGAAAAAAGACTTTTGCAAGTTGTGATACAGCATTAAAAAATGCAAATCTTAATGCAAGTGAAATTAGAAAAGTAGTGTTAGTTGGTGGTCAAACAAGAGATCCTGAAATACAAGCAGATGTTGCAAAATACTTTCCAAATGCAAAAATTGAAAAAGGGGTCAATCCGGATGAAGTAGTTGCTATGGGAGCTGCAATACAAGGCGCAGTATTAGTTGGAGATGTTCAAGGTGTTGTATTACTTGATGTTACACCATTATCTCTTGGTATAGAAACTTATGGTGGTGTTATGACTAAAATGATAGAAGCAAATACTACAATACCAACTTCTAAATCACAAGTATTCTCAACTGCAGCAGATAATCAATCTTCAGTAGAAATTAGAGTATTTCAAGGAGAAAGATCTATGGCAAATGATAACAAGTTATTAGGTTCGTTTAATTTAAGCGACATACCAGCGGCTCCAAAAGGAGTACCACAAATTGAAGTTACATTTAATATTGATGCTAATGGTATATTAAATGTTGCCGCAAAAGACAAGGGAACTAATAAAGAACAAAAGATTACAATTACTAACTCATCAGGATTAAGCAAAGAAGAAATAGAAAAATTAAAGAAAGATGCTGAACTTAATGCTGAGCAAGACAAAAAGAGAATGGAATTAGTAGAAGTTAGAAATAGAGCAGAATCACTAATATACGATGCAGAAAAAGTTATTAAAGAAAACAAAGAGAAATTATTACCTGAAAATATAAATAATCTAGAAACAAAAATAAAAGAATTAAAAGATATTTATAATACAGAAGAAAACAAAGAAATAATCGAAAATATAATACAGGTATTACAAAATGAGATGATTACTATTCAAAATGAATTACAAAAAATAAATAGTAATAACAATAGTGAAAATACAGAAGGAAATTAGTATTTATGTCTAAAGATTATTATGAAATATTAGGAGTAGATAAAAATGCTTCAAAAGCAGAAATAGAAAAACAGTATAAAAAACTAGTATTAAAGTATCACCCAGATGTCAATAAATCTCCAGATGCAGAAAAACAAATGGCAGAAATAAATGCAGCCAAAGATATTTTATTAGACGATCAAAAACGGAAACAATATGATACATTTGGTAATGTTGAAGGAGGAGGATTTGAGGATGGATTTAGTGGTGGATTTGGAGGATTCTCTGGAGGAGGATTTGATTTTGAATCTGTTTTTGGTGAAATGTTTGGATTTAGATCAAGTAATACAAAACAACCTCAAAGAGGAGAAGATGAGCAATATCGAGTAATAATTTCTTTAGAAGATGCTGTATTAGGAGCAAAAAAGAAAATATCATATAATTCAACAATATCGTGTGTAGATTGTAAAGGATATGGATATAAAGATTTTAATAATTATTGTAAGGATTGTAGAGGTGAAGGCTATAGAAAAATACAAAGAGGATTTACAATCATTCAGACAGTATGTAATACATGTCAAGGATCAGGTAAGGCCAATACTCAGAAATGTGATAAATGTTATGGATCGGGATCAAAAAATATCTCACGAGAAGTAGAATATCATATACCAAGATGGATCAATAATAGAAGTACAATTAAAGTACCTAGTATGGGTAAAGCTGGATTAAGAGGAGGTCCAGCGGGAGATCTAATTATATTAATTGAAATACAAGAAAATAGTAAATTTACAAGAGATGGAAATAAGTTATTTACTAAGATAAATGTACCATTAAAAACTATTTTACTTGGTGGTCAAATAGAAATATTTGATATTGCTAAAAAATCATATCAAGTTAAAATACCAAAATGTTGTAAAACAGATGCAACTATTGCAATTAATAATGAATTTTATATTATTTTAAATACAGTTATGCCTCATCCAAATGATATTAACTCAAAACATAGTGAATTATTAAATGAGATTTTGTAAA
>DCST01000054.1:3412-7362 GCA_002325765.1 bacterium UBA1459
TTTGTAAAAAATATAATTATTAAAATACATAGCCAATAATTTTATATAAAAACTAGTTTATGATATATTATAAATATGTTCAATACACAACAAATATCTTTATTTAATAATACATTCATATCTAATAAAAATATAAATATATCCTTATACTATTCTAGTAGTAAATATAACAAATGTAATATATACAGTCAATTATCTTCACTTAGAAGACAATATAATAAATGTACTTCTTATAAATCTTGTAGTAAATTATCTATTAAATAGAAATATTAATAACTTTATCATAAATTTTTTGATATTTTAAATATTTATTTCAAAATATGATATTATATAAATGTGTCGCCAGATTGGCACAACGGTAGCGCAATCGATTTGTAATCGGGAGGTTGGGGGTTCGAATCCCTTATCTGGCATTTCTTAGATAAATTTGATGAATTGTAACATTATTTTTTTGAGTATATAAATACTATTACAAGATATATCAGTTTTTAATAAAATATAATTACATAATATAGTTACAACTTTTTTAACAAAAATTTCGATATATATAAAAATAATATCTGCTTTCGTTAATAGTAAAATGTTATTATTGATTTAAAGATAAATTACATCAGCTTAATGATACAATACAACGCGATAGAGAGAAATTAAAGTTTATTTAAATATCATAAACAAAATATATTATATAATATTTTATGGCATATAATATAAATTTATCCGTAAATTCAAATTCATCATCTGTAGAATATATTTTTCCATTAGATATAAACAAACAGATGGAAAAAGTTGCTCTTATTGTACGTGCTCAAATACATTATATATTTTTACATATACAAAGTAATATCAACAACAATACTATATTCAAATGTAGTAATAATAATAGTACAAGAGTAACAACTGTATTATCTGCTTTCGCAAATATTTATGAATATTTAGAAACAGAAACAGAAAAAGACGATAAATATTTTATCAAACCTGATAATCATGATAGGTTTAACAAGTTTACAGTATTTTATAAAGGAAAAAATAAAGAACTATCTTTAGAATTTGAATTGAATGAAAGAAAGATATCTGTGCAAATATCTTTTATATAGTTTTGATCTTATAAAATAACTAATTACAAATCAATAAACGAAATAGAATTAAAAATATCTCTTACTCTTGTTACTGATTTGGAAAATTTAACTTTTAAATGATCTGGTAAAGCATAATGTCTTAACCATGGTTGATATGCATCTTTAGATTGTTTATCAATAAGTAGATTTTGTCTATTTTTTTGTACACGAAGTTCTATATGTACATGAGGCCCTGTACTAAATCCAGTGTTTCCTAGTGTACCAATTACAGATCCTTTTGATACAAATTGAAATGGAGCTACTAATGGTTGATTTAAGTGACAATACATACAAATAGACATATTTGGTTTATTAGTATTACTTTTTTCTGTATTAACTAATAAAATAACACAATTACCATATCCAGATAAACAAGATTCAATTATCTTCTTAGAGTTTCCATTAAGACCGCTCATTAATTCTGATGCAATAAAAGTAAATGGTTTATTATTATCAAATGTAAATCTTACTGTTTCTTCATTATATGAATAATAGATTTTATATGAAGATGTATTTTTAGTTTTATATGGATGATATTTAATACCAACTACAATAGCATCACATGGAGCTATAAGATATGATCCTATCTTACCTTCAAAATCTATACCATGATGAAATGTAACTTTACTATTATGAAAAAGTCTTCTAGGGCCATATGGGCATGATTTGCGATACCAATCAAGCGATACAGCTTTTGGTTCACTTAAATCAAACCAATTTACTAAAGATAATCTTTCTGGTCTTGAATTATATTTTTGTCCCTTTATTATAATTTTATCTGTAAAATTATCATACCAATTATCAGATTTGTTGTCTTCATAGATAGAAAAACAAGCTATATCTTTTATCTTATTTAAATATAATATTTGATATTTTGTGTTAACTAGGCAGCATTTACCATTTATATGTATATGATAATATTCATTAGATCTAAATTTAATCATTATAATTTTATTTGTTCTACTAAGTAATATACATACTTCTTCATTTTCACTAATACGCAAATTATAGTGTATATTTCTAATTTTATCTATTATTGGTAAATTTTTATCCTGAATATCCTTAAATTTATATCTAATTTTTCTATATTTATTACTTTCTATATGATTGTCAGGTATGTTATTAGCATATATTATATAGTCAGTAATAAAATAAATCATAATAATATTAAACCATATTTTACAAATAAACCAAATTATAAATATCATAAAATATTTTCAAGATATTAGTATAGTTTATTTTTTTTAATTAGGACTAATTTATATAATTAATATATGCATAATATTCAAGATAATAAAGAACCTATTACAAGCGCAATACTAGATATAGAAAAACTTGTTGAACAAAGAAATAATATTAATGATCAAATTTCTATTATAAAAAAAGAATTAAAAGACTTAGGTATTAGTTCGAAAATTATTTCTAAGGTACTAAAATTACGAAAAGATAAAAATATAGAAGATCAAGAAGCCGCCTTAGCAAATTATATTAATAATTTATTTTAAAAAAAAATTATTAAAGTATCATTATGAAGAAATTTCTATTCAATTTAATAATAACAGTTCCTTTCAAATAAGATATATATAAAAAAATAAATCTTTAGCAAATTTTAAATTATAATAATGATTAATTTATAATAATTATATATATACACTAACTAATTATAGTCTAGAATTATCTAGCTGTTTTCTTGTTAATATTGAGGAAGAATGTGATATTAATTCTATTAAACCTGAATTTTCTAAAGCATATGCTTCAAATTCATCTTTTATATTAGACTGTGCTATAATAGAAAAACCGGAAAATTTATCTGAAAAAGATTTACTAAAGAATAATATAGAAAATTCTTATAACAATCTATCGGATATATTATTAGAAGATAATATTACTGATTTAATAAATAGGATAAATACAATACTAAGTAATTCATAAGAAAATTTTGAATAACTAATAGAAAAACTAGGAAAATCAAAATCTTTTAAAGAATCAATAGAAATTATTTTAGAATATATAGAATTATTAGTAGAAAATCAAATCCTACAGAAAGAATTAGAAACTTATTTATCTGATCCTTCTATACCTTCCAAGAAGGTAAATTATGCTTAGTAGTAGATTTAGAAGTATTATCTACATAAGATAATAAATTTAGTTGTGAACAAAAAAATTGTAATATTCGTTATAATGTTACAAAAGAAAATGAGTATATAGCCTTAGATATTAGTTCAGAAGGAACCAATAATATATGAAATAAAGAACACTATGAAATCAAATTCATTTAAAGGTACAATAATGGAAGTTCCTCCAGAATCATCCTTGTATATAACAATAAAAAATCTATTAAATCCGGTTTTTAATGTTGGGTAAACACCTAATGTGTTCAATATTAAGATACACAAATATATATCACTTGATATAGGAAATAGGTAGAAGATTGAGCAATGAAAAGACTTTAGACTATACAAAGATAGAATTAAATATACATAATATTAAAGATTCATCATGTATAAAAGGAGACAAAACATCTAATAATTACTTATTCCATTATATGCAATAATAAAGAATATGTTATCAATCGATCGAATTACTTTACATTAGGATTTTCCTGTTCTTCTTTACTAGATAATGAGTTTTTTACAAAATGTTTTTTCTTACAAGTATTATTTTATTTTAACTCAGAGAAATTTGATGATGGTTCACAAGAAGTAATCAAAACAATGCTTAGTTTAGATTGTTGTTTAAATATAGCCAAATTTATTAGATTGAATTCCTTAAAATATTATATTCCAAAAAAAGGAGATTGCAGTTATTATAATACTATTACTCCTGTTGTTGCAT
>DCST01000043.1:0-445 GCA_002325765.1 bacterium UBA1459
TACTACTCATAGAAATTCAACTAGAATATATTATTACAATCAAAGCGCAGATACCTATACTTTAGCAAATCATTATGCAATTAATTGGAATACAACAAATAATAATGGAACTATTCAATTTAAAGCACCATTTATCAAAGCAAGTAGTAATACAACATATTATATTTATTTTGGAGATTTAACTAAATTAAATATTGAAGATTATTGCTCTACATACATTTATTGTGATTATTTCAATAATAGTGCAATAGATTCAAAATTAAATACTGTAGATCACGATCTTGTAGCTGGAACTGTATTTAATGAGAGTAATACTTCTCTTTTAATTAGAGCGGGTGGAGCTGATACTTGGACAGGAAATGATGAATATGGGTCTGTATACTTAAATGATATTTCAGGAAATGTTGATATTAAAGTTGCAGTACTTTCTCAAACTAATCCTAAT
>DCST01000043.1:485-634 GCA_002325765.1 bacterium UBA1459
GGAAATGGATATTCATTTCAAAGAGATGTTACTAATAATGGATTTCTTGATGCAAATAATCAAGGTGGGGCGCCAACAATAACTCCTTCATATTTAAGATTAATAAAAAATGGAACAAATTTTATTGGATATTTTTCAAAAACTAATAG
>DCST01000043.1:695-2659 GCA_002325765.1 bacterium UBA1459
TAGAAAGATATAATGAAAATAATTATAATTATTCAAATAGTACAAGTGAAAAACTTAAAGAATTTTTAAATAATACCATTACAAGCCCATCACTTTTAATTACAAATAATGTATTATTAAATAATACTCTTGAAATTAATGCAACAATTTATTGCTATAGTTTTAGAAATTTAAGTTGTGGAAATATAAGTTCATATTTACAATACAATAATAGTTTAATTTCATATGAAAATGTTTCAATAACAAATACAACTCCTCTGTGGAGTTTAAATTCAAATCCAAAAAATTGTGTATTAAATGCAGATGAAAGTTGTAATTTAAGTTGGACTGTTAATTTTACAGGAGAACAAAATTCATTACATTTACTTAAAGTTATTTCAATGAGTAATGATACTGAAATAGAAACTGTAAGCTCAGAAAATTTAAAAACTAAAATCATTATTGGAAGTAGTATAATATTTAATCAAACAAGCTATAATTTTGGAAATATTACAAAAAATATGGGTTCAAAAACTAGTAGCTTTAATTTAAAAGCAGATAATGGAAATAATACTAATATTAAAGTTCAATGTGAAAGTGGAGATTGCACAGCTTTTTCTACAAATTGGATTAATGGACTAAATTTAAATCAAGGAGAAAGCGAAAATTTTAGTATAACTTGCCTTGATAATAATTTAATTGGAACTTATAATGCAATATTTAATGGAACTTCAAATGAATTTGAGGATAAAATAACATTAAATGTTTCTTGTGAGATAGAACCGATATATGGGCCAATTTCTATAATACAAATAAATCCATTAGTTAATAATATTACTGTAAAACAAAATAACACATTTAATTTTAAAACTAATGTTAGCTGTATTGGAATTTGTGGAAATGTTAGTGCTTATGCAAAGTATAAAATAAATGATTGGTATAATGATACATTTGAATATAGACGAAAAATTAATTTAAGTATAACAAGTTCAACTCCTACAAATTATCAAATATTATTATATTTAAATTCAACTAGTGTTGGAACTAGATTTAATTGGGCAAATAATTGTAATGATATAAGATTTGTTGCAAATAATACTGAATTAAATTATTGGATAGAAAGTTGTAATACTACAAGTAAAGAGATATATGTATGGGTAAAAACAAATAGTGCAATTAGTGATTCTAGTAACTATAATGTAGATCTGTATTATTCAAATAATAATGCAATTTCAAAAAGTTCTGCAAATAATACTTTTATTCAAGATAGTGTATTTTTAATTACTGGTAGATGTTCTGGAGCTGGAAATTGTGATATGGATACACATGTTGAATCTGATACATTAAAAGCATATATTAATTCAACTGGAATGGAAATTGATGGTAGTGGGCTTGTAAATGGAATTAATGATGTTGATAATCCTTATGGTCTTGATGATAATTATTTTTCAAGATATAGAACTTTATTTATACCACAAGTTACTTCAGCATTTACATTTGGAACTTATACAGATGATGATAGTGAAGTTTCATTTTTACCATATGACGGATTTGGATATGGTATAAATACAACTCACACTTTTGGAGCACATGATGTAATTACAACACAATATGCAACTTGGCATAATAGTGCAGCTTGTGGTTTAACTCCTGCCATTGAAGGAACTAGAAATTTAAGTTCAAATAACGGATATTGGATAGACTTTGTGCATATTGAAGGTACTGGTGGGGAAGATCAAGTTATGTGTTTAAATTCTGGAAGTGGATTTAATACATTTACTACAGTAAATTATCCTGGACAGCTATTTGCAAGAAATTACGTAAATATTGAACCAAAAATTTCAAGTGTTGGAGTAGAAGAAACTTTAAAAATATCTACAAATTCAAGTTTTAAACCATTATGGACAGTAAATTTACAACCACAAAGCTGTATTATTAATGAAAATAGCTCTTGTAGTTTTGAGTGGAATATTAATGCAACAGGA
>DCST01000041.1 GCA_002325765.1 bacterium UBA1459
AAATATCTTTTTTATAAATATTTTTAATAGTAGTTCTACTGGATAATTTAATTATATTTTCCCACCAATTAACATAAATCTTTTTTGGCCTTATATTATAATCTTTTTTCCAAGAACCACTACCTTTGACGTTTTTAATTCTTCCGTATGGTTTCATAATTAAAATTCTATGATAGTATAAAAATTGGATAGACAATATGTTTTGAATAAAGTTTCTTCTAATGTAGTTAGATTGAATTTAGGATTATCTTTTAANNCCTCTATTTATATTTTCATTATCAATCCCAGATAAAAAATCTCCAATATAATCTCTACTTGAATCCCAACAAATGTTAGTAGTTTTATTACCTAAATACAATTCATTTGCTTTTTGTAATAAATTCCATCTAATGTCTATATCAATTGATTCATCTTTACATAAAGATTTAAAACGATTAGATAATAATGTTATTTCGTTTTTGATTATTTGAGAATCTTCTATTAATTTATCAATTTTACTTTTCATATTTTTGCAATTTAAGTTTTAAATTTTCAACTTCTTTTTTAAGAATATTAGATTTATCTACTAATTTAGCGACTAATTTTCTTTTCTTGTATAAATTCTTAATATGAATTTTTTCAGTATTTTTTAATAAATTAATTAAAACTTCTTGATCAGCAATGATTGCTAAAAGTTCTTTATTTTTCTTATAAAGATTAAAATAATTTATTATTGACTTAAATGTATTTTTCATTTGGTTGTTTTTTTAATTGTAAAAATTATTTTTTATTAAACGAAAAAAATAATTTTTTGGGTTATATTTTAGTTATAATCTTTAGAATTTTCATCTGCACCAAGTTCAATACATTTATTTAAAAACTCGTTACCATTTAAAAGTTTTTGTTTATCAATCCAATGCATTAAATTAAATCTTACTTCCTCTAATTTTATATAATTATTAGATTCTCCCCACCATATTCCAAATGAAGAATCGTCGATAGAATGTATTTGAGCTTTCATGTGATAGAGACCATTTATAAGATATATTCCAATTCTAACAGGATTATATTTCCTATTATATAAGAATGATGAAGTTTCACTATCTACTTTTTTAACAGTTTGATATTCATTATAATATTCTCTTAAAAACCAAGTATTTAAAAATTTACCAATATCATGTTTATTTAACTTGTATATTAAATAAATATCATTCCATTTTCTCTTTTTAGATATATTACTCATTTTTAAAAATGGTTTTTATTTTTATATCAATTTCATCAATAGTATATTCTTTTTTAGAATATGGTATTATGTATTTTACTAATTTATAAGACCATATCAGATTATTAAATCTAGCATATGATTGTATGTACTCGGGGATGTCCCATTCATTTACAGATTCTCTATCAATGCATTTTTCAGGGAATGAAAAAAATCCTAAATCTGTTATTAATGGCGCTTTACAATATTTACATCTTCCGTGATAGCCATTACCAGTACCACCTGAAGTATCTAAACTATCACTATGTCTATTTATAATCATAATAATTTTTATTTTAAAAGCATCGCATTAAATTCCATATTAAATAAATCGTTTGGCATAGCACCATCTTTATTAATTAAATACTTTGGAGAATGAATTATCTCAACATCAAAATCTGTTAATAAATTAAAATACAAAGAATCAAAATTATTTATAAATGGCTTAATATATTTTATTTCGAGTGGTAAAATTTGTGGATTTGATTTTAATAATTTCATATTAAAAAAATCGGAAGAACTGTATAGCTCTGCTGGAGTTGCATATGCAACAATTTTATTAAATCTATATTTATTCGCTTGTATAAATTTACGTTGATCCACTGTTAATCTTAAATATTCATCAATAATTAAATTTATTTTATTTCTTCCATTAACATAATTCATGAAACTATTAAAATTATNNCTGCATTGATGTTATTATAGTTTTATCTACGCAAAGCAAAATACTATTTTCAGATGTATTTAAAAGATTTAAACATGATTCTGTTTTATAACTTTTTCTCGGTTGTACAAATATTTTATGTGGCATTTTTATATTTTTATTACTTCTAAAATTTGATCTGTCATTCTTTCAGATGAACGCACTATTACATGTAAATTATTTGGTTTAAAATTAATATCAATAGCATTAAAATCGAACATTTTATATGTTCCAAGTTTAACTCTATTATCCATTTTTACTTTTGGTAAAGAATCTAAAAATTTAAGCCAATACATTAATAATCTTGTATTTATTTTATATGATTCTACACTATCGTATTTGTTAATATCATACATATCATAATCTGTTAAATATTTATATTTTGATAAATATTCAACAAAAGATTTATCATTATCTGATAATAAATCTATAGTAGATTCATGTATAAGTATTAGCAATTTTACTTGCGACCTATGTTTTGCTTTTCTTGTTAATGTTTCAAATAATATCATTAAAAATATTTTTTAAAATATAATAATCTGTCTTTCTCATTCATAGGAGTAATTAGATAACTGTATGCTAATACAGGCAACCCCGAAATGNNAATTGTAAAATCATTTTGATCTAATTCATATAACTCACCAGAATCATTTATATACTTTGGTATATATAAAACTTTAAATCGTTTTAAATATTTATAACGCGTTATAGAATCTACACAAGTTATTCCTTTTTTTATAAAATTATAGCTGGTTGATGCTAAGTATATAGTATATGGTGAATTAACATCATAAAAACCTTTTTCTATTGTATAATCAATATCATTATTTAAAATAAAATCAATTCCATAGCTATTCACAATATCTATATTTTCTATTTTTTTAGCTACTACAAAATTTGTTCTATTATATGTACCATCGTTTGAAAAAGTAAATTTTAATTTATTATTTTCATATTTATAATACGGATAAATTGGATTGTCGTTTATGTCTAAATCATAATAAGTTTCGTAGTTTTTCTGAATTCTGTCTAAATATATGAATGAATTTGTAAATAAATCTAATAAAATTTTACTATTTTCTGATAATGATTCTACAGAATCTGTAGTCAGTCTTGTTAATTCAAATATTTTAAAAATTAAATCTTTAAATATTTCAAATGAAATTTCATTTAATAAAGGTTTAATTGAATCTTCTAAAACTTGTATATTTTGAGTTTTAAAAAAAACAATAGCAATATTTTTAAGTATCTCTATATCTTCGATTAAAGGATCTTCATATAAATATAAATTTAAAGATTCCATTAAAATCACATCATAGATAAAATCCAGTTTAATTTTATGGGATTCTCTCGCAAATCTATAATAATACGCCGAATGACATACATTAGTAGAAATTTCGAATTGTTGGAAATTATTAACATTTGTACGACCATATTTATACGAATGGTCTATGAATGGTAAAATACAACCGTTAGAAATTTGAGGATACATATATCTTGGACAAACATCAACATAGTTAAATGGCATATCATGTAAAGACGTAAAATCATAAGATTCCGAATCTGCATAAAAATTAAATTCACTATATAAATCATAATCACCTAAATATTTAATTATAAATTCAACATATTCAGATTTAAATTTTGATTCTAAAATATCAGAAATTTCAAATTTTGTATATGTTTTATTTTTTTCAATAGTATTTAAAAATACAAAATCATCCTCTGATATTATGTTAAATGAATTCAATTTATCAGATTCTATTATGTATTCTTCTTTTTTCGATAATTTTAAAGTAAAATCTTCTCTTAATTCATATAGTTTAATTAAAATTATAGTTTCAATTAAATTATTTCCAAGTTCTCTGTATTTTGTAAAGTTGATATATTGCCTGAAAAGTTCAATTGTATATTTTATAAAATTTTCATCAATTTTAACCATTTTAGATGAAAATTGATTCAATAATTTTTTAATATCTGGCAATACTAAACATTCATTAATTTCTCCAATTAAAGAATTTTTCATTTTGTTAATTTCAGAGACTTTGTAAAGATTTAACAATTTTTCTTCAGTAACTGTATATGACAATGTATTGTACTTATACAAATTTTTAACGTCTGGTAATTTTTCTATATTATTATACATAAATTTTTTGATGTGGTTTCGTTTTTTACAATATTAAAAATTAAAAACGATAAAACGAAAAAATAAAATCGTTTGTTTAAATTTGTAATACCTTTTATATATAACAAAAAAATCGAAATCGTTGTAAATTATTTTTAACAAACGATTCAACGCCCGAAAATTAAACCCATTAAATATATAAGATAAAACTAATTATGTCAAACATATTACAATTAGAAACTCCAAAATTATTAAAATCTTTGAACAAATCGGAAATAAAAGATGTGTATTATAAAGCGATTGAATTGGATAGTATTAAATATGAAACTTCAATAAGTGATATAATATTTTTAAATAATTCATCAATTTCTATAAATGGTTCAGAAGTAAAAATAACAGATAATGCATATGTGGATTTATTGAATGTATGTAAATTAAGCGAAAGCGCTGATAGTAGTTTTAAGAAAATTATAAAACATGAAAAAACTTATAATTTATTAAACAATTTAAAAAAAGAATTTGTAAATAATTCTGGTGATTTTAATGTAGTATTGTATGGTAATTCAAATACTAAAAGTATAGTTAAAATTAAAAAGAGAAAAAAAGTAGAATATATTGATAATGAAAAATTTTTAGAATTTTCTTTCGACATTATAAACAAACATAATTTACAAATTATAGATTTTAAAGTTGATTCTAG
>DCST01000060.1 GCA_002325765.1 bacterium UBA1459
AAGAAATATTTGTTTATATTATGGAGTTCAAAAAAGGTGATATAGTAGTATTTAAAGATAAACAAATATCATCTAAAAGATTTATTATTCATTCCATTCAAGGTGATAGTGATAAGTTGGGAAAACATCTCACGATATTAGAATATGATCCACCTAACGAACTTATGACATCTACATGGGAATGTTATATGAGATTAGATGTAGTATACAATAGAAAATTAAAATTAGAAAAAANNGTTAGAAATGATAACAAACCAGACTCTTCGTTTGAAAGTATTAAAGTTACTAAGATATTAGAAATAAAAAATGTACAACGATTATCTAATGTATATTTTTACTCAGTGACTAAAACCAATATACTTAATGATAGTATAATATTTCCACAAGTAGATTTTGATAGTATGTATGAACTTGAAAAAATATATAATAGAAGAAAAAAATTAATTAAAATATATGGAAGAATTAAAACCCCCTAGATTTAAAAAGGGTGATGTAATTATAAAGAATTTCTACCGTCAAAAGAGTTCCATATTGGGAATAATAACCAAAACGGATGAAATAGGGAGTTATGTGGGATTCTATGATAAACCAGGAGAAACCACATACACCGTAGAATATATAGAATTGCGTAAATACGATACCTTTTCCCACTACTGTTATAAACTTAAAGAAGCTGGTCATATGTTCATACATTCTAGTGATACGGTGGACATAGAATTTGATTTGTATTCAGAATATATGAGAGGACTAAAATTAAAGAAAATATTAAATGAAATTCAAAAGGGGTGATATTATAATTAAAAATAGTTTATGTCCTAAATCATTATATCAAAAATTAAAAAAAGATACACCATATACTATTTTAAGAGATATAAATGTAGGTGGTAGTATTAATGTTTATGAAATGAAAGAAATTAGAGAAAATTTTTGTTCTGTTACATTCTCACAAGAAAACATTGATAAATATTTTGACCTATTTGATATTAATCACGCTAGAGCTTTAAAAGTGAAAAAACTTAAAGAATCATTAAATGAAAACTCAAAAACAAACAAGAATATCTAAATATTGGGAATCCAATGGATTCAAATTAGGTAAATGTTACGAACACCCAAACGGAAGACAGATATATGTCTGTGGAGAAGCCGATACATTAGTATTCGGTAAGACACTTATGGTAGAAGTTGGTGATGTTGATGGTAAAGGTTCTTTCAATTGGCAACCAATTGATTTATATGATGATTATAGAGAAGAATTCAGATGGTTTGAAATATCAATAGATAAATTTCAATTATGTAATTATAATAATTCAGATGAAGAAATACAAAAATTAATAAATGGAATAAAATATTTTGAAAGAAAAAAGAAACTAAAGAGTATAAAAAATAAAATCCACAATTAAGTAGATTTTATTTTTTTCTTTAATTTGTTAAGTTTAATACCTCTTAGTACAAACATAATTTCATCATCTTTGACTTTTTCACCATAATAAAAATTAACGATAAAGTTTCCATCTGATTCACGAATAACTCCACTTACGAAACAATTCTTAAATATCATAAATTTAGATTTGCAGTATTCATTACAAGTACAATCTACATATACATATCTAAACACAATATATTCACTAAGACATTCGGTGTAGTATTTAAACCTATCAATGTTTTTAGTTCTGATATGAAATTTGTCATTATGATCATATTCATAATCATAAATATCATCTATTTCTAATATACCTTCGTACCAACTAGCCATTTATCTTAATTCTTATTTTTTCTAATTTTTCTTTCCTTGCTTTTAATAATCTGTGTTGTTTGTAATTTTCAACATATTGAGTATAAATTGTTATTGCTGATACAAATGGAACATATCTTCCATCTCTCATAAAAATATGGTCATCATATTCAAATTTAACTGATTGACCTAATTCTTTTATAATACTTTCTTTTGTATAATCTAAATCAATATTTTGTATAGTATATGTAAATCCGGGTTCTATCTCATTTTTTAACCTAACTTTAACTGAGATTTTATCTATTTGTACTGCTATCGGACCAAAACGAAATTCATCTTTACTCATAATTGGTACTTCGTAGGTATGAGTAAATGGTTCACCCTTAACGAAATTAAATCCTTTCGGTTTACGTGCAACATTAGACCACCAAGTTGTTTTATCTTTTTTACTCATATTATAAATTAAAAAACAAAGATAAACAAAAAATCCCACATAAACAAATGTGGGATTTAATATTTATTTACAACCATAAATTCTTCTGAGGAATCGTTTGATTTGATTTGTATCTCTTTTACCTTTAGGATTTCCGGTTTCATCATCTATAACTGTCCAAATTTCCCAATGCATTCCGAATTGAGTATATGGATAAATAGTCCAACCACTTCCATTCCAACTTGAACCCCAACTATTTCTAATTATAAACCCATTTGAATCCCACCCTGTAATAGTTACAGCATGTCCACCTATGGATACTTGACCTTTTTCAATTGGATTCCAAAAATCCCATCTATTTGGATCATACACAGGGAAAGCAATATAACAAGGACCACTTGTGTATAATGCCTTTTTAAGACCATCAATGGTATTAACTTGAGCGTAACCAGCAATAACATATTTCTTGGCTGATTCAAGTAATTTTGGGTCAATTTCTTCTGGTTTTTGAATTTTACCATATCTATATTCGGATTCTGGAACAATACCTATTTTTTGTAGAACCTTCATAGTATCTCTTGGTGTCATCCCCTCACTATCTTGATTAAGTCTGTTATTGTAAATAAATTGAGGTGAAAAATATCCTTTATAATTCACATCAAGTTTTTCTTGCCACTCTTTAATAGCTGCAGCTGTTTGTGCTGAACAACTACCTTGTTGTCCTTGGTCTCTGATTCCTGATAATCCTTTCCACAGATTTAATTTTTTTGGATATGCGATTGGTTCTGGAATTATACTTTCTAATATAAAATCCCTATTGTCTAATGGACTTTTAGTTACATTAAATAACATATTTTTAGTGATTATTTTTATGTTATATATAAATTATTTTGAATTATTTCCTCTTACCCAACCGTCATTAAGATATTTATGAATAACATAATCATTAACATATTTTATTTGATTATTTTTACTAATAAGGTGTGTACCTACACCACCTTTTATCCAACCATTATTAATAAATTTATCAATATCACAATTATTAACATATTTTACTTTACCATCTTTATTAAGAGCTACTCTATTTTTCGTAGAGGAGGGTCTGTTTATGTTTAATTCTTTAAATCCTACTAACCAGCCATTAGCAATATAATTCTCAAATTCTGATTTTTTTACATATTTTCGTTCTATTGTGTTATTGACCCATCTACTACCTTTTAATGTAGATGATATTTTATTATGTATTTCATTAATATTTTCCTT
>DCST01000030.1 GCA_002325765.1 bacterium UBA1459
CAGTATGTTTTTTATTTCCCCCTTTTTTTTGTCATAATTAATTAATCATTTTTGTAATTTTTATTTTCAAATAATTAACCTCAAAAGCTCTGAAACATTTAATACATTTTTCATTTGAAGAATATAGTAAATTAGGCTCTATTTTGTGATCTTCAGATACAATGTAATCATAAACAATACACCTTTTTTCAAGTTTATTTGAACAATTTATTGCGTATTTAAGGCAATTACACGCAATAAGTTGTTCATGTTCTTGAAATAATCTCATTTTTTCAATATAAATATAATAATAATTTTCATATTGATTCCCTAAGATAAAAAAGACAATGTTATTAATATCAATTTTTTCTAAAGAAACTAAGTTCTTTGACATATAATTCCCCTTTTTAAATAAAAAAATTAACCTGACATATAATTATACGTAAAAGTATCAAAAGTGTGACAAGAAAATTAAATTTTCTTTTTTTGTCACACTTTTACTCTTTTTACGTATAATTACTTGTGAGATATTTTTATTTAATAACAATGTACAAAAATACATATCTTACAAATTTTATATTTTTACTAATTATATAATATGAAAAATAAACTATTAAAATGATTATTAATAACAAGTGTTATAATGATCTGAACAGTTTCAGCTTATGCTGCTACACATTATGTTTCTGGTACTAGTTCTGTTGATGCAAAAGAAATAAGATGGTGATGAAGTACAATTTATACAACAGCATATAATTATTGAGTTTCTACTTGGAATAATTTATGAGGTGTTTATATTCGACCTGATAATGCTTCTACAATTGAAGATTTAACACTAAGTGATACATCAGTTAATGATTGAAGCTGGGCTGCTGCTTACTGGTCACGAAGAACATGAGCTGATACTATAAAATTTAATAAATATTATATGAATCAATATACTTCAACTCAACAAAAAAATGTAGTTATGCATGAATTATGACATTCACTATGATTGGCTCACAGTATTTTAAATAATATAATGTATACAAATACTACAACTAGAACAACTCTATGAACTCAAGATATTTCAGATTATAATTACTTATGGAAAGGTTGATTATAAATTAATGAAATAAAAATATTTTTAAAATATAATAAATAATAATATGAATAAAAAAAGAATAACAAGTCTATTAGTGACTTTTTGATTAATACTTTGAACATCTACATATTTATGATACGCAAAGCAATATAAAAAACTTGAAATTGTGAAATGAGAAGCAATATATGCCACAGATTTTAGTGATGATAAAAAACTAATGTGAGCATCTCATAATGTTTTTGTAGCAAAAATTATAAAACAATCTTGAACTACTAATCGTTATTGATTTCCTGAAACTCAATATAAGGCTGAAATTATAGAAAATATAAAATGAGATTTATCTTGAGAAATAACTGTAAATCAAGAAACTGGAATAATGGATTGAAAACTTTATACTATGTGAGATGAATCATTATTTACAATATGATCTACATATGTTTTTGCAACAAGATATAACAATGTTTATGACTGGTATACTGTAATATCTCATCAAAATGGTAAAAAAATATTAAGTAATAATACATCTAGATCTACATTAAATAGTATTTCAAGCACTGATGATAAAATAAAAAAATTAAAGGAAGCTTACAAAAATGAAATATTATTAGATGCAGATATTAAAGCTAAAAATACTAGAAATAGTTACAAAAATATTAAGTAAAAATAAAATGATTAGAGATGCGATTAATCGTATCTCTAATCATTTTATTTATGATTATTTTTTTCTAATAAAGTTGAATATTTTAAAAGTATTGCTTCATTTACAATATTTTTAAGTGGTCTATTTATATTATAATTAGAATATGGCACAGGTTTATTATTATATTCATAAAATCAAAACACTCCTACAAATAAAATTAATACAGGTAGAGAAAATTTTAATAACTGAATATGTGAAATATTTTTAAAAAACTTATTTAAGATCATTTTATAAAGCTTAATTTTGATTTTTAAATCAGCTTTTTTTGATAATTTTANNGTTATTGAATTAATATTAGTTCTTTTATCATTTTTAATCAACGACTTAATATTTTTCTTATATTAGCTTCTTCTTTTCAGGTTAAAGTCGAAATTTCTTTTGTAGATAAATCTGATAAATATCTCATTAAAATAATTTCTTTTTGAATAATTGGAAGTCTATGTAATACTTTATGTACTTTATTCAGTTTATCTTCTGAATCCATTTCAGTAACAAAATCTTCTTCATATTTTAAAAAATCACAATGAGATTCTTCTGAAATTTCATCTATACTAATATCAATCTTATTATTTCTATAATAATCAATCATCTTATTCTTAGCAATTGTGACAATCCAAGTAGAGAATTCAAATTCACTGTTATAAGAATCAATTTTTTCATAACCTGTTAAAAATGTTTCACTTGTAAGATCTTCAGCAATATCTTGATCATTAATATGATAAATAAAATATGAATAAATTTTATGTTTATGTTTATTATATTGTTCTAAATAATTCATTTTTAAATTTTATTANNTGCAATATAGTCACTTTCTGAACTAATTTTATCTAATTCTTCTTTGTATTTTTTAATAAGATCTTTTGATTTATCATCTACAGTATTATTTATTTTTTCATCAAGAATTGAATTTATTTTAATTTTATAATTGCTAAATGAATAATTAAAACTAGAATTTTCTTCATGTAATTGGTCATATTTGAAGTTAATATCTTTATATACTACATAAAATTTATTAAAAAATATATCTAAATCTTCAATTTTATCCAATTCATTAATTTCTAATAATACTTTTTCTTTATCTNNAGCTTTTTGAGTTAAAAGATTTATTAAATCTGGTTTTTCAAGACTATTAATATTTGATTTAATTTTATCTAGTTCTTTATCAGAAATTTCATTATTAATATCTTCAATTTTTATAGTTTTTAATAAATAATTTTTAAAATCATCATTACTAAAAGCAAAAATAGAAGCACAACCTAAAATAGAACTAATTATAATTAAGTTCTTGATAATAATTGGTGAAAGTTTTTTAAGCATAATATTAATATTAAGTATTATATTTTGCATATTGTACTCCATTTTTATATAAATCAATTTTTAATAAAAAAACTAGGGTTTTATTCCTAGTTCTTTAAGTATTTTTAATACTGTCGATTTAATTACATTTTGTGACAAAAGAGTTATATTACTATATTCATTACTATGCAATTTAACTATTAATCATCTAATTCATTTTATTACAGTTGAATATTGTTCTNNCATCAATTAATAAAATTAGCATATTCTTTAACTTTAAATAACAAAATATCATTAAATAATTCCTTTCAATCATCATCAAAATTACAATTAATTCATATTTTATTTATAAAATTATTAATATAATAATTAAATTTTAATTCATCAAAACAATTATTATCAAAATCATAAAAAAAAAAAGAGCTATTAATAGAAAAAAATAATTCTGAGATATATTCAT
>DCST01000016.1:0-4252 GCA_002325765.1 bacterium UBA1459
ATCTTATTTGAAAGGAACTGTTATATTAAATGATTATAATATAAATTAAGTAATATATTTTGAGTTTTACTTTTTATATATAAATAAAAAAGCAAATAAGATATTCTTTATTATTATTTTCTTCTTTTACCTGATGATAGATTTTTATAATTCATCTGAGATGTATACATGATATATACCTTCTAGTATTTGTTGTTTAAAACAATCTTCTTGTTCTTATAAATTTAAAATTTCTATACTCATCTGAATTAAAATAAATATTAGCAAGATCATGACTCTTTTTTGTTCTAGCAGAGCTTTTCTTGCTTTATATTTGTTATCTTTATTAAAATATCTTTTAGTTAAAATTTACCCTCGTTCAAATCGTTCATGAAGTTACAACTATCAAATCTAAATCACAAAAGGCAAATAATATTATTAAATCTAAATAAACAAAAAGGACCAACTCATACTTATTTAATGCATTACTAAATTCTTTATCATCTAATATATAATATAATTCTTTTATTTTTATGGTAAATATTATAGGATTTTAGTATATCGTGCTTGTTTTATCATTGCTAATCAAGCACTAATTATATACATAGATATAAGAACTATTACCTTGAAAATATATAAATATTATATAACTTTTCATAAAAATAAGTTATTTTTATAAAATAAAAAATAAGTTGTTTTAAATACATCCTTATAATCACAAGTTTTATGTTTCACATAAAATAAAACCATTATTTTCATATAACTTAATTGAATTAATAGAGGCTATTTTATTTTGTAAATCTAATAAATCACTAGCTACTACAGATATTTCATTTACAGACTTAGATAGATTTTTTTGTTGTTTTTGCATAATATCTATATTTTTTTTAAGTATATTATATATATCTGAAAGTAATATTTTAATTGCTGCTGCATCTTTATTAATAGATACTTGAGACCACCCATAATATATAGATTTTAATAGACCTATCAGTGTCATTGGAGTAGCTAAAATAATATTTTTTGCTGTAGCATATTCTAAAAGTTTTGCATCTTCTTCCATTGCATATATATATAAAAATTCAACAGGTAAAAACATAATTACTAATTCTGGAGAGTTGGCAGACTTCCAGTACTCCTTAGATGATAATAAACTAATATGATTTCTAATATTTTTAGCATTTTCTTTGCGAAATTTTTCATCATCTTCATCTTCTAGCATTTGTAAATATGGCCCTAATGGAGCTTTAGAATCAACAAAAATATGACCTCCGTTTGGTAAATATACTGTCATGTCTGGCCTAATATCATTTATTGATTTTTGTATTTCAAAATCACAATATTGTAACATACCTGTCATATCTGCAATACGTTTTAGTTGAGCTTCTCCCCATTTACCTCTAATATGAGGTCTTTTAAATCCATTAATCATTTTTGCTGTTTCTTTTTCAAGATTATTTGTAGCTCCATATAATGATTCTTGAGCTTTGATNNGCTTTGAGTAGATTATTAATCATATTTTGAGTAGTAATTTCTCTTGCTATTCTACTTCGTTCTATTTCTTCAGTTTTATATCTTATTAAGTCTAAGTTTTTAGTAATAGGATCTAATGCAATATTTGTTTGATACTGCATATCTACCTTGCTATTTTGAATCATATTAGATAAAAAATCCATTTTTTGAAACAAGTCTTTATTATGTTCTAAAAACTTATTTTTAATACTATCATTTAAAATATTTCTAGAAAAAATTATATATAATATTAAAATTAAATTAGTAATTACTATTATATAAATTAAAATAATTTTAATCATTTTTATCCTCTGTTTCTATTAGTGTAATATATAATCTTGTAACAATATTATTATCTGTACTTAAAATAGTAAAAATATACTTTTGATTTTCATAAATATATTCATACAGAGAATTAATTGTAGGTATTTTATAAGCTATAGATAAAATTAATCCATTTAATGTACGAAACTGCTCAGGTAAATTCCAGTTCATTTTTTGATTAAGTTGCCTTATCATATATGCGCCTTCAATAATAATACCATTGTCTGTCTGTTGTATAAAATATTCTTCTGTTTCGATCTGACCTACTATATCTCCTATAATATCAGTTAAAGTAACTAATCCAATAATATCCTCTTCATCTTCTACAAAAATAATACTTTGTTTAGTTGATGAAAAGTATTCAAGCAATTTACTCACTTTAGTTGTAGATGAGAAAATTATTGGTGGATAAATTTCATATAGTATATTTGATACTAAAAATTTTTGTTTTTTTTGAAAAAAGATATATTTATTAATTGTACCTATAATATCCTCATCTCGCATAATAATTACATGTTTATGTTGTAAATTCATAAGATTACATTTCATCTCATCAATATCTTCTATAAATTCTGTAAAAACAAAATCTACTCTTGATGTCATAATCTTATCAATAGTTGTATCGTCTATAGATAAAGCATTTTTAATAATTTGAATTTCTCGATTTTTATGAGGCGAAGATGTAATAGCGCTTAATATAGAGAATTTATAGTTTACTATTTCTTCCGCCTGTAAATCAAGTATTTTAGAAATTTTATCATTAATTAATATAAATATTATGCTCATTGGTCTTAAAAATATCATTAAGTAATAAAATAACGGACTTAAATAATATGCAAATGATTTATAGTAAGTTAGCCCAAATAATTTGGTCAAAATACTAAAGAAAATATGAATAATTGTAAAAAAGATTGTAATAGATGTACCTATATATATATCATATTGTCGAGCTAAATTATATAAAGCTAAAGGAAAAATATATTGAATAACAATTTCATAAATTAATATAGCAATTAATAACTCTTTCTTTTTTTTATATAAAAACATTACATAACTTTTATGACCATATTTGTTAATAATATCTGTTTCATGTATACTTAATAAACTTACTTCAAAGATTTCTATTATAATATCGAATACTAAAATAAGTATTACTATCAATAAACTAAATAACATAAAATATTTTAATTTATTTAGAATTATATATTATGATTTTATATTTAAACATGTCTGAAGTGAGACTTGAACTCACGACACACGGCTCTTCAGGCCGTTGCTCTACCAACTGAGCTACTCAGACATACAATATATATATAACATATTTTTTTGTTTTTTCCAATGTTTTTTACATATTTATTTATATCTCTGAATAGTAGTATTTTTATTTGTATATGATTTAAATAAATTATAATTAAATATGACTTCAAACAATTACAATGCAGACAGTATTATTGTACTTAAAGGATTAGAGGCTGTTCGTGTAAGACCAGGTATGTATATAGGAGATTTATCTTATGCTGCATATCAAATGTTACTAGAGGCTGTAGATAATTCTGTTGATGAATATTCAGCTGGTTATGCAAATGAAATTTATATTACAATTAACGATGAATCATTTATAATAAAAGATAACGGAAGAGGTATACCTATAGATAAACATGAATCAGGCTCTTCTGCATTAGAAATTATTTTAACTGTATTACACTCTGGGGGTAAATTTAATACAGATACATATCAATATTCTGGAGGTTTGCACGGCGTAGGTATTTCAGTCGTAAATGCACTATCAGATCAACTTATAGCTCGAGTATTTCGTAATAATAAAATATATGAAATGTGTTTTAGTAAAGGTATTAAGGTTTCTGAGTTAGAAATTGTTGGTGAAAGCAGTAGTACAGGTACAGAAATTATATTTATACCAGATTGGTCTATAGTAGAAAAAAATATACCAAGTTATGAGCTTGTTTCTGAAAGACTAGAGCAACTTTCATATTTAAATAAAAATCTTAAAATAATGCTTAATTATAACGGTAAACAAAAAGTATTTTTCTCTGAAGGGGGTATTAAAGATTTTCTAAAATCTTTAAATAAAGAAATGGATACACCAATATTAATAGTAAATAAACCTCAAGTACAAGTAGCATTTGCTTGGCAAAAACAAGAAAAAGAGGATATAAGAGCATTTACAAATAATATATATCAAGCTGATGGAGGTACACATGTTACTGGATTTAGACAAGCTATTACAGATGAAATTATGCATTATTTACCTTGCAATAATATAAAATCTAAAATTATAAGAGATGATATAAAAAGTGCACTTATTGCTATAATTTCAGTTAAAATCAATGAACCACAGTTTTCATCTCAAACAAAAACTAAACTTGTATCACCAAACGGAAGAATTATTGTTTCAGAAGAATGTAAAACTTATTTT
>DCST01000016.1:4278-4458 GCA_002325765.1 bacterium UBA1459
AATCAGATTAAATAATAGAAAAGAAGATATTAAATTAGTTGGTATTGATTATTCTACAATGTTAGCAGGTAAGCTGGTTGATTGTTCTTCGAATAAACCAGAGGAGTGTGAATTATTAATCGTCGAAGGATCTGGTGCAGCAGGTACAGCAAAACTAGCAAGAAACAAAAAATATCAAGC
>DCST01000055.1:0-2561 GCA_002325765.1 bacterium UBA1459
GAGTATTTATTATATATATTATATATTTATGCTATTTTATTTTCTTCTATTTTGTTGTATAATATTTCTGCAATTTTGTAAGCAGTACTATTTTTATCAATAGATACATCTCTAAATTCATCGTCATTTGGATCAAATGTAGTAAATAATAATATGTATAAATTATATAAAATGTTCTGATAATTTTGTGGTAGTTGTGAATATTGCTGGAATATCTCTTGATTATTACTTATAAGTTGATTTGTTTTGTCATCGATTTCAAATTGACCATCAATAAGACTTAAGAGCATTTTAAATATATTTTTATTGATTTGTGTGCATTTTCCTCCGTCTGGTATTATCATAAAATCTGGTAAATTTGATTTATCTATTTTTTTGTTACCAAAATATAAACCATCATTTTGTTTTTTTATACAGCAAAAAGCAATCAATGTATTTAATAACGCAGGATCCTTAAATCGTATAGCTAAAGTATTCCAAGAGTTATGATTTTGAACATCTACTTTGTTATTAACTGTACATGTGTGTAAAATGTTGTTAAATTCTTGTTCTATATCTATTTTATTTTCATACATTGTAGTATAAATGAACAAGAGTTCATTGTTAGATACATAAATTGGATTAGCTAATATGTGCTCAAATACAAATTTATCTCCTTCTTGCCTTATAGTTGTCTTATTATTTATAGAGCACAATAATGCAATTAACTTTAATTCTTTATCTTCAATTGTTTGATTGTTAATCATCACATCAAAATTCATGTCATTACTTTTATTTGTTTTAATTATAAACTTGCTATCTTTAATATCTTCTATAAAGGAAAGCAAATTAGATATCTTAGATAATGTAATACATTCTTTAGATTCTATCTCAATTGTATAGTTGCTAATATCACTTTTTAGTATAGTAATATTACCTGACCTATTGGTTGGGTCATTAATATTAAATATTGTAACATTATCATTTGAATCAATAGCCATTCTATCAAGTAGTACTACTGCATGTGTTAGAGAAGGTATTGTTATTATCTTTTTTGATATTGATATATTAGTTATATAATTATGTTTTATTTCGTCTTTTATTTGGCCTGGTGTCCTCTTTGCTATATATTGTTGTATCTCATCGACTCCCTGCGCTAGTAGTTGTTGTGGTATTGGTTGTGGTGGTACTGGTGATGCTCTATTTGATATTTGATCCAATATCCAGTTTGCTGCTATAATATCCAAGGGATGGCTATAAATAATGTTATTCATACCCCCATATATGTGATCATCACCTAATATATATATTGGATTTTGTCGCATAAATGCTATTAATGCTAATATCTTTTTATAATATGAAGCAATACTATTATATTGCTCTTGTAATTTTTGTGTTGTAAATGTTAATGTATTCTGATCGTCTTTTTGTGTTATTCTTATCTTTTCAGCATTTGTATTTACATACCAAAGTAATTCTATAAAATTTTTAGAAGGTTGAGCTTCTACAAAATGTGTTGGCATTGTTATTGGACCATCAATAGCTTTCCAATGAGGTATTGCTGCTTTCCAATGAGGTATTGCTAATAATGTAGATACAAAATCTAGAGATAAGCCATGATCCTTACCAGTTAAGCGAGATACAATATCTTTACCTTCTTCAGATAATACTATTTTCTCATCTTCATATTTTGTAGTTATTAATGTTTTATTTAATAAGTTTGGTATTTCTTGATGATTCCTTTCTACACTATGAAACATAAATTTTATGTCTTTTATCAACTGTTCATCAACTTCTATTTTTTCACCACCCTGAAGTAGGAAAATATACTTATCATCTACTTTCTTAAATGAAACTCTAGGATTGTCTGTTGAATCTTTAGAACGATATTTCATGTCATTAAACAAAAATAATGCTTTATTTATATACCGTGTATAATGATTTATAAGATATTGAGATTGATATTCTAAACTTATGTCTTCTAGTAAATTACTTTTTAATGATGAATTAATTGTACCTAATCCATAACAAGAACTCTCCATTTCTAATATTTTTTTTGGATATAATTGAATTGTATTATATTGAATTGTATTATATTGAATCTTGGAATTAATAAAATCTTCTGTAGTTAGTTTTGTTTGACCTGCGTATGGCAGCAATATTGAGTTTGTATGATTAATATATATATCAGTATCATTATGGTGTATTATTTTATTAAAGAAGATATATTCTCCTAAAATAGAAAGCATATTAGGATATGTAACTCTGTTAATTAAGTTTTGAATTGAAGATGGTATAATAATCTCAAAAGTATTATTATCCTGTGTATATTTAATATAAGGAATATCTCTTATTTTTTCTATCTCTTCTAATGAGAATAATTGATAAAAATAAGGAATACTAACTTTGGGTGATTCATGTTGTATTTCATCTATTGATTGTAAAAACTGTTCAGGATCTTCTATAAAATCAGATGAATAAGAAGATTTGCGACTTGGTGGTTGACTTGAATAGCTTGATTTATTTTCAGAATTGGTTGGTTTTTTACTAGAATCACTCTGATCTGGTTTTTTACTAGAATC
>DCST01000055.1:2611-3316 GCA_002325765.1 bacterium UBA1459
ACTAGAATCACTCTGATCTGGTTTACTAGCATTACCTTTTGTATCTAAAAGTCCTAAAGATATTATTGGAGCTGGTCTGAGTATAGTTGGTAAAATAAAAGGAACATTCCCTCTCTCTGTTGTCTTAACGGCATATAAAGCTATTAACATAATTCATTTTATAATAAAAGATTGATAATTATGATTTGTTAGTATATTTTTCTCTTAGTTCTTTATTAGATTTCTCTATTTTTGCACTCATTTCTTTGCTCTCTTTTATTCTTAATATTTTATAAAATTTGCTATTAAAATCATATGCCAATAAAAATGAGTTGATTATTGTAGATGCATCTTCTATTTTTCTATTAGCGNNAGCTTAATTTAATTAACCAATCATAATATTCTTGCAATTCTTTTGGCATTGAGTTTATTAATTGTTGAAGATCTGGCATATTAGTAAAATCTACAGGAGTATCATTAAGTGGAGGTTTTAGTTCTTGAGTGATATATGTTTCGTATTTTTGAAATATTTTGCATTCTATGTTAACCATTTTTGGATCAAATTCAATTTTTTTACCGTTTATAGTTACTATTAGATCATTTAAATTAGCGGTATAATTATCTGTTGCCACTAGAGAAGATATCTGTGTATTATGAGGATAATAAAATTCATTTGTATCTGAATCTATTAATAAATAACAACCTACAAAAAAAGAATATATACTC
>DCST01000055.1:3323-3524 GCA_002325765.1 bacterium UBA1459
TCTTGCAAGTATTCGTATTAGCATAATATGTTGCTTTGTCTTCTTTAAAGACGAAAGCAGTACCTAAATCAAAAAAATCCATGAAGACTTTGTGTTCAGTTAGTTCTGTATATTTTATCAAATTATTATCTGGGGGCATATATATGTTTAATTTACGTGTAAGAGAAGAAGGGTCTTGAGGTTGTTGTATTATAGCAGGAG
>DCST01000052.1 GCA_002325765.1 bacterium UBA1459
AAGATGCAGCTGAATTGATAAAAATATTCTCCAATCATCCATTTTTATTAGCTAAGGGAGCTATATTTTTATCAAACAATAATTACTTAAACATAAATGAATATCAATCAATTATGAAAAAAACAGGCCTTACGGACGATATAAAAAATTATATGGAACTCGTAAACGGTAAATTAACCACAGAAGCCAAGCATTTACTACTAAAGCTTATCCTTCTCGATAATAAAAATTTTTCTANNATTTGGGAGGCCTAATATTTGAAAATTTCGGATTTTTTATTTTTGGGTTTATTGAAAACTGAAAATTATTCAAATAAAAATTTTTCTAAAAATATTATTAACATAATACATCAAGGCAGTAAAGAGCAGCTTGCTGAGATATTATATTTATTAGTCAAATATTCCGTGCTTGAAGATAGACAAGGGCAACAAGATATTTCTTTTGAAATACATGATCTCATAAAAAATAACACACTGAATTCTTATTCAAAAGAAATAATACAACAAAATATTAACGAATTACTGACAATAATTAACAAAAGTATTTCAAAAAAAGGAGCAAACACAAGAATATTATTCGAGAAAGATCATACTCTATATAACAATATAGTTGTATTATTAAAAAATGCACAAATTTATAAGGCAGACATACTTGCTACTATGGAGCTCCGAAAGAACCTAATGCTATATTATGTTACCCAGTTGAATTACCATGGGTGGAAAGAGCAACTTGAATGGTTTGATAGACAAGAAGAGCAAGGTATAATCAAAATTCAAGACTTAAATCCGCACTATAAATCCGCATACGCATGGTATAAATCATATAGGGGGCTTTATTATGACTTTACTCCCAAAAGTGGATATAATGATTTTTTACAAGCCAAAGATATTGCAGAACAATTAACAGGAGAAAATGAGCTTAAAGCAACAATTTATTCAAACCTTTCTCAAATCGAGGCGTATAGAGGCGATATATTTAATGCGAGGACTCATATATCAAATGCTCATCAAATAATCACCAAGAATCAAGGAGATTTTGACTATGGGTTATTATGGTTTATGGACGCTAAAATTTCTTTAGAAGAAGGTAGGTACAAAGAGGCGTTAATATCCATAGATAAAGCGATTAAATACGAAAGTGATTTACCACAAGACCAATATACTCTTGCTTCTTATATTTTAAAAACTGAAATATTAATTAGATCTAGTTTATTTGAAGAAGCGTACAAACTAGGTAATCAAATCTTTGAACTATCTAAAAAATATCATTCAAAACCTAACGAACAACAGTCAAAAATATTAAATTCTTTAATAGAAGCAGAGATACATTTAGAAAAATTAGGTTCCGCAGAAGAGCATATAAAACTTTCTAAAAGTATTTTGTTGCATAAACCAGAAGCTGTATCGCAAGAATCAACGACATCTATAGACTTTGACTTAGCAAATGTTTTAATAGCAGAAGCAGATCTGAGGCGCGTTAAAAGCCAGTATACTGATAGTATAAATTTATATCAAAAAGCAGAAAGAATTTACATCAATCGATTTGATCAGAATTTACATGCAGATGTCATAAGTATGTTATATCTTAAGATTGCAAAAACCGCAATGTTGAATAAAGATAAATTCCTATATACTCAATACTTACATAAACACGAAGATATTTTTACCTTACAGCACCCAAGAACAAAGAAAATGTACGAATTAGATTTAGAAACTTTAAAAAAATAACTAAAAAACAGTTGCTAGACAATATTTACTTAATTAATTTTTGTTCTAAAAGCGACTGAGTAAAATTCTGATCAAAGATTGAGGATTTTGTATTTAGACAATATTTATAAATCTCTTCAACACAATATATAACATCAGACAACGCTAGTTTTCCTAAGTTATTTTTTTCTATAAATTCCATGGCATAATTGCAAATGTTCTGAAATAGATAAAGGTCAAACATAACTTCGTCTTTAGGCTCGGAATTAGGTTTGGGCAGAAATCCTTCCCGACCCAACAGTTCGTCTATAGAACATTGAAGTATATTGGCTATTTTTAGTACAGTATCGATACTAGGGTTTTTAGATCGATCACTTAATATATTATGAATTGCATTAGATTGTAAGCCTGCTTGATGTTCCAAATCTCTTATGCTACGCCTATATTTACTAGAATGCTCCAATATTTTCTGCTTCAAAATTATAGTCATAAAAAGTAAAAAAAGTAGTTGACATGAAATTAAGTAGTTGAGTATACTACATATATAAAGTATATTTTATTATATATAGGTAGTATATTTTTACATATACCAGATCCCTGTTTTATGTATGTCTAGTTATACTAATTATATACGTAAAAGCAAATTAAACTTTATTATTTATATAAAATTTGAAATTATAAGGAAGATTAAAGTCAGAATAAACAACAAGAACAAGAGTCAGTAAGTATCGTTCTCTCGTCAAATTGAATAAATACTTACCGACTATATAGAAACAAGGAAAACCAATATTTTGGTTAACCTTATGCACACAAATGTTTAACAACATAGGTATG
>DCST01000017.1 GCA_002325765.1 bacterium UBA1459
TCAGTAATAGATTCATTAATAACATTATATGAATTTGTTACAATTCCACAATCAAAATCTTTAACTGGAAATATTACAAAATTACCATAAGTAGGTTTAAATTTATTATAAATTCTTATTTTAGCATTATAATATTTTGCTTCATTTTTAAGTATTACTGTTTTATAATTTTTAAAATTTTTAGTAGTTTCTAAATAATCACAAATTTCTGGAATTTCATAACCATTTATAGTTTCGACATATCTATCTATAAATTTAACTGAATCATCTACATTAATTCTATATCTAAAATTATCAGAATCACTACCTCCAGAAAAATTTAAATTATTAATTTTAATATAATTTTCATAATTATATAGCTGAAAATTAAATTTTACATTTAATTTATCAAATGATTTACCGTAAAATTTAGATTTTATAATTACAAAATTATCTATGTTATATGATTCTAAATTATAAAAATTATTATTAATTATCATTGATATAGATTTAGCTATTGTACTTTTTAATCCAGATCCACAAAAATAATTTTCATTTAATTTTGATGTTAATTCATTTAATGTTAAATTAATATCCGAAAATATTGAATCTACATAATTAACACCGTCATAAATTTCTATTGCTACGCTAGACGGTAATTGATTTAATATCTCAAATATAATAGCCGATTTTCCATTATTATCCAATTTATCGACATCAACCACATTTACGTTATTATCATAAGATTCTATTAAATTTGAATTAAATTCAACATCTGATAATCTAATGTTTGATTCTAAATCTTCAGAATTTCTAAAATTTACTAGATGAAAATTTGAATTTATATCTTTTATATAATTAAATGTATTAAAATCTTTAATATCAAGATAGTTAAAAATGGTTTTATTAATATTTAATAAAACTCCATTATCATTTTTAATATTAACATTATTTTTATATAAATTTAAATTTACTGGATNNGATATAATTTTTGATTTTCTGCATTTATATATAATTTAGATATATCTAAGTTAAAATCTCCTAATTGATTTTCGGATAAATATAATCCAAAATATTTATTAATAGATGTAGATTCTGTATAATCCTCTATTAAAAATTCTAAATTTAATATATTTGCAAGTATTATAGAATTATCTTCAAATAATTTTGTTATATGATAATCAAATTCTATTATAGACATATCCGAAAATATTAAATTATTTATATCAATTTCTTTTGAAGTGTATAATCCATTATTATAATCTATGCCATGTATAAATGATTTATCAGAATAATTTATTTCTATTGGATCCGAAGTTATAGTATTATAATGAGTTCTGATATATTTACCAATATTAGTTTTTTCTGTTAAATCAAAAGTTTTTATAATTTTAGATTTTTTAAATAAATCTTTCAATTCACTTTCATTACTTACATCTTCTATTTTAAAAATTATAAAATAATCTGGAATATAGTCATTTAAATATAATGGAGAGAATATTGATATATTTTCATTATATAATTTACTTATTTTTAATTCAGCTCCATACTTATAAAAATTATTATATTGTAAATCAAAAGATTCTAATACTTTATGATTAGGATTATTGGTATAATTTTCATATGCTGCTTTTTTGGGAAATTCCCCATAGTTATAAAATCTATGTAAATCTTTTCCATAATTATCAGAAGTTTTAATTTTTTTAAATTTTATGTGTGATAATTCTATATTTGTATTAAAAGATTCTAGATATATACCATACAATGAATCTATTACAATTTTAATATTAGTTGTAAATTTTGGATTTGTTGATAGTATCATATTTGATGCTTTATTAAAAAATAAATTATAATCCATTTTTATGTCTCGTTATTTTACTTATATATTTAATACATTCAATATAATATTATTATTAATATTTTTAAATTCTTGTGGTCATATTAAAAAAGAGTATGAGAATAGAAATAGAAATATCATTAATATTACAAACAATTATACAATAAAAGATACTAGTAATATTTATAAAGATACTACAAAATTAAACTTCAACGATATTAAAACTGATACTGTGGTTATTATAGTTGGTAGTTTTTCAAATATAAATAATGCTAAAAAATATCAAAAATCTGTTGATTATAATGAATTATTCACATCTATAATAAAAATAGATTCTTATTATAGAGTTATAATAGATACACTTGATTTAAGTAATAAAAAAGATAGTATAAAATTAAATTTGATAGAAAGTAAAATACATGTCATTAAATATAGAAAGCATAATACAAAATCCTAAAAATCTTTATATTATAAAGAATATATATAAAATAAAAAACTTATATAATCCATTTGAAGCTATTCCAAAAGATGTAGAAATATATTTTAATAATGGAATATCTGTTATGGATTATACTGTAAGTTTACCTATTGATATATTTAATAAATATTTTTACATTTTTAAAGTCCAAAATTCGTATAAATTTAAAAATATGCCTTCTGGAATAAATTATATAATTAAAGATAGTTTTGATAAAAATAAATATACAACATTATATTTGTTCGATAAAAATAAAATAAATAAAAAATTAACATTAATGGAAGAAAATAAAATTATTTATATCCCTGTTAGATATACTGACGATCAAACTGATATATGTGCTATTATTTCACAAGAGAAATTATCAGAATATATCATATTAAGCGACACTTTTAAAAATACTGAAAAAAAAAATTTATTTTCAGAAATTTTAAGTTCGCCATTAACAGATTCAAGATTGGTTATATTGCCACCAGTTCAATAATATTATATCTAATATATGTTAATTACATTGTGGGTATTTTAGTAAAATATCTACCTGATAATATATTAAAAATATTAATAAATATTGGTTTATAAAAAAGGAGGTTAAAATTAACCTCCTTTTTTTAATTTGATATATTAGATCTTATTATTACGTTTTCTAAATTTTTAGATATGTTATCTATTGCAGAATTTATTTTTCTAGTAGGAATTCTATCTAATCCCAATCCGTCTTGTTTATATTTTGCTGTTATTTCTAAATCAAAAGTGAAACTATTATTATTATTATCATAAATATCAAAGCCAATTTCTTTAACATAAGTTAAATTAGTTATAATTCCATTAGAATCTCCAGCTATAGATCCAGTTCCCTTGTCATCTTCACCAAAATAATCAGTCATTCTAAATTGAAATAATACTGGTATTTTTATAGAATTTTCTTCTCCATTTTTAACAATTCTTTTAGAATTTAAACCCTTACCGTCTACGCATATATAATCATGATTTTCTGGTGCCAT
>DCST01000039.1:0-1135 GCA_002325765.1 bacterium UBA1459
GGGTTTAAACGTTTATAATAATTTGAATTTAATACATTAGTATTTTCAGCTGACAAAGTCCTAATTTTAGAAGGTGTTTTATACAGTTTTCTATCAGCACATGAACTAGATGATATAACAAAAAATATAAAAATAAATAATAGTTTATACATTTAATTTAAGTTTAAAAGTTTATAATAACATTTTTTAATAATTTGAGCATCGAATAATGCATTGTGTTTATCTCTGTGCTCTTTTGATTCTGAAAATTCTTCTCTAGAAATATCTGGATCTATATTTTTAATTTTGAATAATGTACATATATCAAATGGAATGTAGTATATATTTTTTGGAAGTTTAAAAGCATGCCCAAATATATCATTAAATAAAACCCAGTCATATGATAAACAATCTGACCAAATTTCAATTTCTTCAAATTGATCTAACCAAGTTCTTAATTCAATTTCCAAAGTTTTTAAATCACATTTACCAACTCTATTATCGAACGAGTCATCGTAAAATTCAATAGTTTCATCGTCATTAAATAATAATTTAGATATTATGTTATTTTCTAACCATATATCTATTTGTGATTTATCATAATCATTTAATTCAGCATAAAAACTTTTACCATCTGAAGATGTTAAACCAATACTTATAAGTGTAGTATTTTTGTGTAATCCCGAAAATTCACAATCAAAGAAGATGATTATTCGTTTCTTTAAGATATTTTCTGTATTCTCCATTTTTATTTAATTGTTTTTGTGTTATAAAATTATATTCTAAATTATTTTTCATGCAATAGTTTTCAGTAAATATTTTTTTGACAATATCAATTTCTTTTACCCAACCTTTTATTTCTTCTAATTTTTTAGTACCATCTATATATGTAATTAAAAAATCAGGAACTGTAATTTTAATTTCTCCTTCATATTCATATGGAATTCTTATTCCGTGATTTTTAGTCCAATTCAAAATATTAATATCATTATCTAATAATTCCATTCTAAATTTTTCCAATAAAGAGTCAAAATAAAATGTAGTATTATTTTTAACAGAAAAATACCAACCTTTTCTTCCTCTATTGTTTGATTTTATATTAAAAATTCCATTTGCTATTTGTATAGATTTAATCTCAGACATTTTTTGTTTAGCT
>DCST01000039.1:1164-5074 GCA_002325765.1 bacterium UBA1459
AACCATACTGCGAATTATTTTTTCCTTTTTTACAACAAGACTTACATAAATCTTTTTTACCTTTTTTAATTCTTTTAAGTCTATTACAAAATAATGTTTCAAATATACAAAAACAAACATCACATTGAACACTTATTTTATAATCGCTATTACACAAATCTTCAATTTTTACTTTTTTAATAGATCCATTAGCAAGTTTTTTATATCCAAATTCAGAAACTACCACATTTTATATTTTTCAATATATATTTGTGNNTGTGTCGAAGAACAATAATGTTTTCATATTTTTTATTTTTTAATTTATTAATATTAAAAAAATTTTTACAAAAAACGAAAAATATTTTATTAGAAAAGTTTTAATTATTAATGTTGTTAAAATTTATTAAATCGTTAAGTTCTATATATTTTGTTATGTCAATTTCAAAATATTTTTTAAAAACCATTTTAGTTTTATCATCATTAAATATACCTAAATGTGTTGGAGTTATATAACAATATAATTTATTATTATTAGGTAAATATTTTAAAATTTTATTTAAAATTGTACTATCATCAGTTATATGTTTATAATAACCAGCATAATTTATATGACTTATATAATATACATTATTACCATAAGAATCTATTTTTAATGTAATTTTTACAGAATCGTCAATTTCTACTATAGAATCATCTAATTCAAACGAATTATTTTTAATCATGTCACCATATTCAGAATTATTTATAAAATATTGTTTAATTAAATTATATAATATTTTTGATCCTTCTCCTTTTATTACATAAATTAAAAAATTATTTTCGTTTATAAATTCATCATAACTTTTTATAATCATATAACCATGTTTTTATTTTATATATTTTTGATATAATTCATACTTTATTATAGTTTTTGTGAAGATATAAGTTTATTAACAATATTCTGATACTGTTATTCCACCATATGCAGTTCCACCATTTCCACTTATATTAGCAACTACTAATACTAATTGATCAGTCGTTTCGTTAATATTAGAACCCAATGTTAAATATGTATTAATTGTATTATCTATTGATATTTTAACAGTATTTGTACTTGCTCCATATCCACCAGCTATTACAAATCCACCACTTATAGTATTAGTTAATGTTCTGGATACATCATATTGTAAACTGGAATTTGTAATATTTATCCAACTTGCTGCATCTGTTCCTGCTATAGTTGGGTTTAATATAATTCTCCATTCGTAATTGGATATACTAGTAATCAATAAATCAATATCTGATATATTAACTCTTGTACACAATCCATTAATATCAGCTACTGTTCCAGAATTAGCTAATGATTTTAATCTAATACTTATTACTGGTGTATATAAATCTTGGGTTGCTAATGTAATTGATGTTCCATTTCTACTAATATAAGTTTGAATTGCAGTATTTTCCTGTCCACCTTCAGACATGATAGTAGAACATATTGCATACATATCACTAGCTATTCCAGATCCAGTATTTTCAATTTCATATCTAATCGGTAAATTAGGATTTGTCATATAAATTACATCAGTTGTGGTTAATGTTTGTGAATTATAAACTGTATGACAAACAATATATCTTCCTTTATCAACTATACCAAATCTAACTTGACCAACAGCTAACCATTCAAAATCAATAAAATATATCATTGATTTAGTTAAATCTAAAGTATAACCAGACCAACCAGTTCCATCTAATTTATCACCATTAAAATTACTCTGATTTATCTTATTATCAACAGTTGCCCCAGAAGTAAATGTTCTAACATTTACACCAAAAACTCCATTTGTAGTATCAAAAAATAAACCATTTCTATTATCAAAATTACCCCATTTTTTACTAATTCCATTAGGAGATAATCCAACTAATGCAGTTAAATAAATAAACTGAGATTTACCTGGTTGATAATTTCCTCTAATCTTACTTTGTCTAACTCTTTTACCAGCAGTACTAGCACTAACTGATAATTTCATAGATGATTTATTATCTTGATATATAGATGTTGTTCCAGTTCCAGATACTTGAACATCATCCCAAAATAATGAATTGCTATCTTTTACTAATTTACTATCGAATAATGTATATGGTTGTGAAATTTTTAATCTTCCAAATGCATCACGTTCTAATTGTTGGCTCGGTTGAGCAACAGAAACTACGTTAATAGAAGAAGGAAATGTGACTTCGGCTGCTGATGATACATTATTAAAATATTCAGTTATTAATAATTCTATTAACATTTCTCTAGAAGAGCCAATAGGATTATTACATATTTGCCAATCAAAAATAAAACTTAAATCAGTTCCACCTCGATTAATTTCAATATATAAATCATCTAAATCATTTTCTTCTTTATAATCAGATGATAGAATAAATACATCTTTTGATAATCCGTATATTTTACCATTATTATCTAATATAATAGTTCCATTTACAGTTTTTCTAAATTCTACAGAATCTTTTAATACAATATATGATTTATTGAAAAACATAATTTTTTATTTTATATATTTCAATAAATAACATTTTAATATTCTAATTTTAACTTATCTAATGATGCAAATATTCTATCATAATTTATATCACTAAATATATTTTCTTGTACTATGTAATACATAATTATTATTTATTAAATATATCAAATGTTGGTACTTCATTTTCAATTTGAACAATTACCTCAACTCCAATACCTCTTACACCTTCTTCTGTTGCTAGATAAAATGTTTTTCTTTATATTGAATTTCGATTAAATAACCACTCCAAATTCCATTATAATAACCATCTGGAAGTGTAGTACTTTGTAGTACTTTTTCTTTAATGCTTTTTATTTTATTCTTCATATAAAATATCTTATATTATTTTTTAATTTCTACTATTCCAGCTTTTAATGCATGTTCTAATTTACATTTAAATGTAATATTTTCATCTTCATAAAATACTATGCCATTTTAAAATAAGTTTATTGAGTATTTTTTTGTAAATTCTTCTATCTTAAATAAAGTACCATTCATATCATTTATAATACTATCCAAATCTTCTTTAGAAATGATTTCAAACTCTTTTAACATAAGTTCTTTATTGTATGAATATTTTTTTTCTAATTCCTTGAAACCTAATATGAATATTTTAAATGATGGATAATTTAATGTTTTTGGTTGTGTGAAGTGAAATGTATTATTAATTATAAAATAATGAAACACATTATCAAAAACCTTATGTGAATAATATATCACTTCAGAAAAAATATTAAACTGTTCAAAATTTATATAACCATCTCTATACTCAAAACTTATATTTGAATTATATNNTATATTATATTCTTTTAAGAAAGGAATTCTTTTAATTAATATTTTTGCAATCTTCTTCATAATTATATTTACACCATTCAATTATACTCATTATTTCATCAGCCCTATCTAAATATTTAGCTGCACTTTCATTAGAACCAACTATAGAAATAGAAGTATAATAATGATAATCATTTAATAACTTTGTAATTAATTTATCATAAAATGATATAACTTTTTCAGTTTTCATAATATTTTAAATTACAAAAAATCTCCATCTCCTAAATCATCTATAGAGTCTGACACATCATCAGATGCGCTTTCTAATAATGATTTTGTAGAATCTGCTTCTTCTCCTACAACTACGTTTACAGCATCTTTTACGATTGCTATTGGTGTAAGTGCTGTTTTCACTGTAGCACTTATAATTCCGCTTAAAAATCCCATATTATTTTAGTTTTAATTTATGTTCCATAAGATATTTGTAAAAAGCCAATTGTTATACTATTGTGATAACCATCATAATAATATTTTTCATCTTCGAAAATTTTTTCAAATCTCCATTGTAATCTTAATGCTATTGTTAAATATGTATATTTAGATTTAAATATTTT
>DCST01000004.1 GCA_002325765.1 bacterium UBA1459
CAGATTCTTCTTCTGATAACTCAGTTTCTTCGCAAGGCTCAGATGCTTCCAAGGAATCAGATACAACAAACTCTGATGCATTAATGAATGATTCAGATTCTCCTATAAATGATAGTTCTGATAATGATTCTCAATCAGAAGAACTAGAAGATAATGAAGAAGAAGATCAATCAGAATCACAGGAAGAACAGCAATTAACTCCAGAACAAATAGAAGAACAGAAAAAAAAAACAGAAGAATTTCGAATTTTAAGAAAAAAGCAGTTAGAAGAACAACTTAGACTAAAAAAAATAGAACAAGAAAAACAAAAGGAAAAAAGTGCATATAGATGGGCAAATATATGGAAACCTTTTTTTATTGGTACGCCATTTGGTGTTCTTGTTAGTGTTATATATAGCACATTGAAACTACCTTATAAAGACAGATATACTGAAATAGAACAAGATACATCTGAATATAATAAGAAAAATATACCAATTTCTAAATCACAAATTGATCAAATAATAAAGATATGTGAGGAGAATCCAGTACCTTTTGCGAATTATATAATTCATTTAAAAAAAATAAAAAGATCAACAGATAAATCTCCACAAGATCAAATTGATAAATATAAAAAATTACTAGCTTTTATGGATTATAATGATGATAATTTAAATAAATTCTCTCAAGAAGATCAGAAGAAAATACAAACACAACATAATGCTATAAGATCTTTATATCCAGTTCATTCAAATATACTAGTAAATTTTGCAGTTGATACTAATAATAATATTCCTTACTTATTAACTGGTTTAGAACAAACTGCAAAATCAAAAAGAAAACATCCTTATCTAGAACGCCTATTTGGATCTTCGGAAGCATCTTCTTTAGAGTTTACTGATCCTAAAGATGAAAATGGTTATCAAGATCTGAAGATGAAATTTGGCCCATTTAATGAAAAAGAAGAAGAAAAAGCTAAAGACTCAGTTCACAAATTAATGAAAGAAATAGAAATATCATTAAAACGTTGTTATATAGAAGACGAAACAAAGAAATTTAAAGAAGGAGAGCTTGAACGAAAATCAAGAGCTAAAGAATTAATTGAAGGAAACCCATTATCATCAGATGACAAAAAAACACTTATAAACAATAAGATGAAAGAAATAGAAAAAAAATATGAAGATACGCCATATAATGATTCTGCAGAAAAAGATCTTCTGCAAATTGCTAAATTTATAAAATCAACTGTTGATGCAGGAAAAGAATTATCTACTCCTATAGCACATTTACCTGTTTTAATAAGCAATGCAGTGACTGATCCTACCACTATTATGGAATTAACAGAAAAAATAAAAGAGTTATGTAAAATAGTAATACCAAAATATGTAAAATTATTACAAAAAGAACAAACAAACTCTAAAACTTCTAAATCATCTATATATAATCAAATATATGAAAAAATATATACAATAGCTATGATGCTTTTTACACTCTGGAAAAACAAAGAAGATCCTCAAAATAAAGCACTATTAACATTACTATTGCAAGAATTAGAATATACGTGTAATTCTTTATATAAGAGCGCTAAAGGTTTTTTTCCAGAGTTAGAAAACTTTATTAAAACTAAACAAATTTCAGATCATGAGTATCCATATATATATGATAATAGAGAAATTCCATCAAATCAAAATATAGAAAGAGATCAAAAAATGCAATTAGAACTTGCTCATATTTTTGAATTAAAATGGCAAGAATCAGAACAACAACCAGTATTATCTAGAACTAATGAGCAGAACTTAATAAAAAATTTCTTAAAAGGAGGTTATATAAAAATAGATGATTCAAAACCAAATAATACACAGGAATTAGAAACATTAGTAAAAAAATTAAGTGAGAATACTAAATATCTTTGGGCTTACTTTACTAACTCAGAATCATCTGACTATATAATAGAAAAATCATATTCAGAGATATTAATAACAATGTTTACTTTGTATGCAATATTCCGTAATTTACAACTAATAAATTCAGTTTATCCATGTAGTAATAATATAAATCAAGTTAAAAATTATATACATACTATTGTGAAACATATTCATGGTAATGAATTAGAAATACCTGAAATAATAAATGACACTTCTAATGCTTATCATTATTTATTCTCTAGTGCTCAACAAGTACCATATTATGATTCTTTAAGGACAAATAATAAGATTTTCACAATATTAGAAGGAATATTGAAAGAAATACAATTACCAGTTGATCTAAGTAAAAAAGAAGTGCCAGAACAACCATTTACTAATAAAAATATGATACTAGGTTTGGATAAAATAATAGAAGGTATCGATTCAGACAATATTACTCAACAAAAAACAGGTATCAATCTTTGCTTAGGCCAAAGTATTAACTTCGCAACTGATGAAGCAGTAACTAAAAAATCTTATAAGCTATTAATTTCCTTTATAAATTTAGGTTCTACATTAGAAGACGATCAAGACGATAAAGACGATGATAACCATATATATACAAAAATAAATAAGACTAAAATATTAATACCATTGTTAGAAGATATAGCATCAATGCAGGTTACTTATAATGGAAAGGCTATTAAAACTTTTGAGCAGCTTAATGCCATGGAAAATAGTAACAGTGCATTTCAAAATAAATACAATAACATATTAAAAGAATTGGACTTAACTTCTCCAATTTTTAAGATGGATCCTACAGATAACGACTTTAATATACAATCACTTAAAGAGGCAAATAATGTGCTTCAGTTTATCGATGAACCNNCTATTTGAAAGAAATAATGAATTTATCTTCACCAGAAATAAGAGAGCAGTTCCTACCACATGTATCTAATATTCTTAAAATGGACTCTTTGATTACAAAGGCAAAGAAAATAAAAGAAGTATTACCATTCATATTTATTCCACTAGGAAATTGGGCACAATTAGAAGATGATCTAAAAGAAGACAAAATGCAACCTTTATCAGCAGATAACTTAGATAGACAGAAATTGAAAGACATTTTACCTCAAGTAAAAGAAATACTAGATACATTATGTTTATTTTCTAATAATGGTGATGATAATTTATCAGGTATTAATTATTTAAATCCAGATATTTATACAACAGATCTATGATAAATAGCTCTAGCATTATTACTATAATCATAAAACAACTCATAATTAGTAAAATAATTTTTAATAATATTAATATTTCCTATTTCTAATAAAATATATTTAAATAAATAAGATTTTTCTGCTATTTTTTTATAGAAATCGCATCCATCTATACCTCCATATAATGCAATATAAGGATCTATAACATTTGTAGATTCTTCATGTGTTAAGTACGGAGGATTACTTATACATAAATCAAAACACTGATCAATATTATTTAACCAATCATTTTGTTTAATTTGATATCTTATATTCCAATCTTTAATATATGTGTTAAGATTTTTATTTGCTATCTCTATTACTTCAGATGAAATTTCTATACCTATACCACTACTATTTTTAAATTCATGTAAAATGGCAATTGAGATTGCTCCAGTACCAATACCAAGTTCTGTAAACGTAAACTTTTTATTTTTATCAAATTTTTTAAGTAATATTTCTATTAATAACTCAGTATCTGCTCTTGGATCTAATGTATATTGATTAGTATATAACTTAAATTTCCAAAAATATTTAAAATTAATAAGTTTATAGATTGGTATTTTATATTTTAAAATTTGTTCTGCAAAATATTCAGCTATTTCAATTTCATTACTAGATAAATTATCAATAAATATTGTTTTATTAAAATATTCATATATTAGATTTTGTTCTGCGTATATAAGCTTGTTAAAATACATGAAATAATTCTATAAAAATATAAACTTAAAATATGAAGTATGTAGAAGTATTGAATAATGTTCTTATTACAGAGATTTCTAAATACTGCAAATTAATTAAGAAAAATAATTTATATTGGACTAAATGTCCTTTTCATAAAGAAAACACGGCTTCTTTTTGTATTAATGAAGAAAAAGCATTTTATTATTGTTTTGGATGTGGAGAAAGCGGTAATGTTATTAAATTTATACAAAAAATTAATAATCTAACATACAATCAATCATTACAACAACTTTCTGAAGTATATAATATAAAAATAAAACATACTGATATATCAGATATACAAACAGTAATGCAAGATTTATGCTCATATTATCAAAATAATTTATCAGAAGACATTTTAAAATATTTCACTAATAGAAATATTTCTACTGAAATGATTCAATTATTTAAACTAGGTTATGCTATAGATGGTGTTTCTTATTTACAAAAAAAAGGATATGCTATGAATATTATTAATAAAACAGGTATATCTTCCTATAATTCTCAAGATCGATTTAGAGACCGTTTAATATTTCCTATTTTAAATCGTAGAAGTGAAATAGTTGGTTTTGCTGGTCGAGTATTAAGTAATCAAGAACCAAAATATCTTAATTCTATTGAAAGTGATTTATTTCATAAAAGTTATTGTATTTATAATGAATGGCAGTTAGTATATGGTTTACCTGTTATAATTGTAGAAGGATATATAGATGTTATTAAACTTACTCAATATGGTTTTAAGAATATTGTTGCGTCTATGGGTACAGCACTTACATATACTCAGTTAATGCTTATTCTACAATACACAAAAAAAATATATATTATGTTTGATGGAGATGATGCAGGTAAAAATGCAATAAAAAAAAACATTAACTCAATATTAGAAGCTTTACAATCTCACATAGAAATATTTATATGTAATATTCAGGAAAAAGATCCTGATGATATACTTAATCAATATGGAGAAAAAAAAATATATGAATACTTAAATCTATCTATTTCATTAATTGATTGGATAAAACAAGAATATACAAAAAACTTATATTCATCTCCTCATTCAGAAACTCAATATATACAAACAATAGATCAATTACTACAATCTATCAATTCACCAATACTAAGAAATTCATATCGTAAATATCTTATTGTTCCAGTTTCATTAAATAATACACCACAAAGAAAATGGCATGAAAAAAACAATAAAGAAACTCTAGAGTTAAAAATATTATTATTTTGTATTTATTTTAATTTGTTAGAGGATCATTTTGAGTTAATATGTAATCTTAGCTTTTCTGATAAATATGAAGATATTCGACTTTATCTAATTAGTAATGTTTATAAGTCAAATATACTACAGGAAGTAAGATATAAATATGATTTTCTAAATGTAGCTTTAAGTGAATATAGAGAAATTATTTATTTAAATAAAAATGCATCTCAATATTTAATGGATCTAATTAATAGTTATCAAAACATAAAAAAGATACAAATATTAATACCTAAACTTTAACCTTTTTTATCTATTTTTTATCTATATATTTCATAATATGAGCAAATCTTCTAAATCTTTTTTTTAGCTCTTTTATATCTGTTAAATCTATACCTCCTGTTAAACAAAATGATCTAAATGAGTCATTTACTGTAAATAAATGCGCTGGAGTATCTATAATGATTTTAAATAATGGATCTGAGTCATATTCTCTTTGTTGCTTTTGAAAATAAAATACTCTATCTGCATACTGTATGGCTGTTCCAGAGTGTTCTACAATTATAATAATAGGTTTAACACCAGTTATTCTTGCTATTTCCTCTATTAGATATAAAACTGCATTATGTATTTTATAAGACATTTCTCTACCAACTGCACTATCAATTTCATCCATTGCAAGTACAAACAATTTTCTACCAGACTTAATATATTGCATTAAAATACTCATAATAATACTTAATAACAATCTTTGCATTTGTCCTCCAGAAAGATTTTTTGCGCTTACTTCTTTTTCAAATAGAAATCTTCTACTTCTTAAACTATCATCAAACTGAGCTAAATCCATAACTTGTTGAATATCTCCTTCTTGAAGATAAGTAAGTGTTTTTGTACCATTTTTATATTCTACTTGTAAACCTAATGACATTATTTCCATTAAAGTATCTATAGGCATTAATTGTAACTGAGCCATACATAATACATGCTTACGCATTTCTCGATAATCTATTTCCTGTATTATCATTCCATTTAAGAGAATATTACCTGATTCAGGTACCTGAAGACCAATAGAAGATCTAAGTAATGTAGATTTACCGCATCCAGTTTCTCCAATTAGTACTACAATTTCTCCAGGTTTAATTGTTTCTGTAAAATCTTTAATCACTGAATATGTATCAGTTGTGTCTTCAGATTGTGAATATGAAATATTAACTTTATTAAATACTATTCCAGTATTTTGTGCATTTATATCAAAAGGTTTATTTTTTTGTTTTGATGTAATTAGTAATGTTCTTATACCAAGTAAAACATTTGTAAGCTTACTACTATCTTCAGATAATTGTCTTGTATTTTCTAATAAGCTTGATAATAATTCTGGAAGTTTTAACAATGGATGAAGATAGAAATAATATATTGTTATACCCTGTATTGCAACTATAAGAAATATAATAGATGATATTGATTTATCTAGTCCAACAAATAATAAAGATAATTCACTATATTGTTGTGCATCAAATATAGATGACATCACTGATAATAAATATACTAATGGAACAAATAAGAGAATATTTATAATTATATTACATGCAAATATCTTATAATTCTCACTACTTGCTTCTCCTTTTTGTGTTATAGTGTGAAACACGTTATCAACAGCTCTTGGAGTATAACCTGTCATCATATATATACTAGAGTTTTTTGTAAAATCATATATACCTGTATTCAATAATCTATCATTATCGTTTGCTTCCTTGCTATATGTATTAGTCTTTATTGCATATATAGCTATAGGTATAACTAGTAATATACATATACCAAATACAAATATAGGTCTAAGTATTTTCAATAATATATCCAATAATAATTTCTTAGTTTCTCCTGATGATTCTACCATTGTCTTTAGTAATGGGGCACCATTATTTAAAATACTAAATATCATTTCTTTTGTTAATGGAACAACTGGTGCAATTTTATATATTTCATCAGTTTTTTCTTTATCAGATTTACTACTTTCTAATATTTTAAGAATTACAGTTATTTTAGGTAAATATTTAATAAACTCTTGTGAGATCAATAGAAATCCAAATATCATAGTAAATAAAATAACAGATAGATATCCAACTATAATTGTAAAAAAAGTACTTAATATACTCATTTGTATTGAACTTACTAAGCTTTTTGTTAGAATATATGCTTTTAACCAATCAAATATATAAGGTAAATCACTAATTAACAAACCAAATGAAGCAGAATCTGAATACTTTATATTATCTAATAATCCAAATATTTCATTAATAACTACCTTCATTACTAATGTTTTTAGTATATTATTTAATGTATACAAAGTTGTAATAGCAGATATTGATATAAATAAACCATATTTAAAATACTGAGTAGCCGCATTTATAGAAGAAAACTCATATATAACTGCACCTACTATACAAAATGAAAGCATTAATGAAACAGTTATTGATAATCCAATACTGGCAAAAAAATTTAATCTATTAATAGCAGATAATGGATCTGTTGTAACTCTATCTAAACATTTTACAGGATTTGATATATTTTTATCTGCTAATATTGCAATTAATGAATCTATTTTTTTAGCTCTAAATAAAATTCTATGAATTAAATTTCTAAATATATTTGCAAAACCTTCTTGTATCTTGCTTTTAAATTTATATTTTTGATCATGTAAAGATCTTACTTCTACATCCTCTTTAGAATGATATTGTGTATTAGATGAAAAAGATCTATGATAATTAATTTCATCAGAATTACTTATATTAGAACTATTATCTATTTGAATAGAGTTTTTTTCTTTCTGTATTAGCGCTTGTTTAGATGAAGAATCTATCAATAATTCTGAACTTATTAATTCAGATGATTTTATATCTTGATCAGAAGAACTATCAACGCTTTTACTTTCATGTATATCAGAACACAATACAAATAAGTTTAAAAAATATAACATAACTATATAATATTACAAAACTAACTTCAATATATATAAATAAAATAAAATATAATCTTCTTGATAAATATATATACAATATAGTATGAGTCATAATTATGAAAAAACTGTAAATATTCCTCAAACTGATTTTTTAATGAAAGCAGATTTATATTTATTAGAACCAAGAATAATCGAGAAATGGCATAGTATTAATCTGTATAAATTAATAAAAGATAAGAAAGCTCCGAAATTTGTAATGCACTATGGGCCTCCTTATTTAAATGGAGATTTTCATATTGGACATGCAGTAAATATGATTTTAAAAGATACGATACTTAGATCTCAAAATCTTTTAGGATATGCTGTAGATATATTACCTGGATTTGATTGTCATGGCCTACCAATAGAACTTAAAGCACAAAAAAACTTTACTTATGATAAATCTCAAAATCTGTATAATAATATTAAAAAACTTAGAGAAACTTGTGCTGCATTTAATGATCAATATTTGCCATCACAACTTAAAACACTAAAAAGAACAGGTATGCTTTTATCTTCTTCAGAATATTATATGACAAGATTAAATACTCATATTATTTATAAGAACTTTTCTCAGTTACTATTAAATAATAAAGTTATATTGAAGAAAAAACCAGTTATTTGGTCTATTAGTGAAGAAACAACAATAGCTGATANNCTGATAGTGAAGTTATATACAAAGATAAAATTAGTCATTCTATTTATTTTATATTACAAATACAAAATCAGAATCTTTATGTAGTTTGTTGGACTACTACTCCTTGGACTTTAGTTGATAATACAGCTGTTGCATATAATCCAAATATTACTTATTGTATTGTGACATATTATAGTAAAAAACTAGTTATTGCTAAAAATTGTATACAAAAATTAAGCCAAATATTAAATTATGATTTTAAAGATATTTCTATATTAGAAAATTTAGAAAATATTATAGTATCTCATCCTATTAAAGCAATACAAGTACCTTTAATTATAAGCGATCATGTTATAGAATCTGAGGGTACAGGCTTTGTTCATATTGCTCCAGCTCATGGGCCAGAAGACTATGAACTTATGATGTTACATAATCTTCAAATGATAGAAAGTACAAATGGAGCTGGTTATTATATAGAAAATACTCCTCTTGAAAATCTACATATTTTTAATAATGAACCAGAAATCTTAGAAGCATATAAGAATATTATTATCTTCATCGAAGAATATCATCACTCTTACCCATATTCACAAAGAACAGATACTCCTTTGATTTATAGGGCAACTGAACAAATATTCATAAATATACATGAAGAAAGAGTAAAACTCTTTATTTATAACGCAAAAGAACATGATCTTATATGTGACGAGTATCTTGATAATTTAGATCATTTAATAAATTTTATAGATAATTTGGCATTAGTAAAAAATATTATTAGTTTAATTATTTTTCGTATTGAAGCAATAGGAGAATCTAATCATATTGTTAAATTTACAAAAATTATGCAAAGATACTTTGATTATCATGATATTTTAAGTGATTTAATAGAACATAGAACTTCTGATTATTTTAAATGCAATATAATAGATATTATTCATGAAATATATAATTATACTATATTAAAACAAAAGTGTAATATTAACTTAATTATAGATAAAAATAATGTATATAAAACATATTATAAACTACCAAAAGACTTAATTGATCAAGTATTAAAAATAAAAACAACACCAGATTATTTAAAATATAATTTATTAGAAGCTATAAATAATCGTAAAGAATGGTGCGTATCTAGACAAAGAACATGGGGAGTGCCAGTTGCTTTATTCATACATAAGCATTCTGAACAAATATTAGTTAATGAAGAATTACAAAATCTTATTATTAATCAAATGCAGGAAGATGCAACATATTTTCTTACAACTGATTGTATAAATATACTTAAAAAAATTAAAAATTTAAATATTGATGATTATAGACCTTATATTGGTGTATTAGATGTATGGTTTGATAGCGGTTGTGTATTCAATATTTTAGATTACAAAGTAGCTGATATATATTGTGAGGGTAAAGATCAGGTTCGAGGATGGTTTCAGTCTTCTTTATGGATATCTTATCTTAATAATAATACATTACCATATAAATCAATACTATCTCATGGTTTTGTACTGGATGCAGAACGTAATAAAATGTCTAAATCTCAAGGTAATGTTAAAAGTTATAATGAATTATTAGATACTGTTGGTAGAGATATTTTAAATATTTGGTTAATGAACTGTAATTACACAGCAGATATTAAATTTAGTAATGATTTAATTAATAAGGCAAAAGATACATATAGAAGAATACGTAATGTACTAAGATATTTGATTTCTGTATCTATTCCATTTCATGAAAAATTAATATGTACAAATCTATTAGAAAAACATTACTTATATTTATATAAAGAAATGGAGAATAAATATTTAAATTATCTTAGAAACTATGAATACAAAGAAGCTTTTGAATGTATTTATTTATTTATATTAGATATCTCAAGTCAATATTTTAATGCTCGTAAAGATAGTTTATATAATGATTTGTTTGCATCCACAATATATATTAGAAACTTTATGTATTTCTTGTTACATAATCTTATTATTTTATTAACACCATTTTTACCATTTACTACAGAAGAAATTGCAGAATTTTTAAAATACTCAATATTATCTATACACTTATATGATATTAGTAATTTAATAAAATCCGATGAAGGTAATTTATTACCTATACATGATATTTGTGTACAAGCAAGAAAATTAATTGATAATATTATTAGAGAAGAATCAGTATCATCTTCAGATATTATTTTAGAAGCTCCTAGTGAATATATCAAAACCTTGGAAGATATATTAAAGGTAAGTAAATGTATTTATGGAGAGACTATTAAAGCTTATGTTAGTCCTTTAACCACATGCGAAAGATGTTTTAAAAGAAATACAAATAAGTATTTATGTACAAGATGCTCTGATGTATTGGTAGGTTTAACTAGTGTTTCAATATAAAGATAGAAAAATAGGCAGAGCTGGTACAATTTTTACTCCTCATGGTAACATAGAAACACCGGCATTTGTATTTTGCGCAACTCAAGGAGCTATTAAAAATAATATTTATATACCAGATAATACTCAAATTTTACTAACTAATACATATTTTTTTCAAGGTAAGGAGAATTATATTGATTCTGTTGGAGGTTTACACAAATTTATGGGATGGAATAAACCAATGATTATGGACTCTGGAGGATATCAAATTTTTAGTATGGGATATGGGTCAGTATCAGCTGAGATAAAAGGTATAAGAAATTCAAAAAGTTTTGTGAAAAAAATTACAGAAGATGGATGTACTTTTATTAATTCTATAAATGGAGATTTAATGTTTTTAGGCGCAGAGCAATCAATGAATATACAAATAAAACTAGGTACAGATTTATGTATTGCTTTTGATGAGTGTACCGCATCTCACTTAACAGAACAGTATACCGAAAAGTCTATGCATAGATCTCATAGATGGGAAAAAAGATCTTTAGATTATTTTACGTTAAATAAAAAAGAACATCAAAAACTGTATGGTATTGTACAAGGAGGAACATATACTCATTTAAGAGATCAAAGTATTAATTTTGTTAATGAAAATAACTTTGATGGTATTTGCATTGGAGGATCTTTAGGTAAAACAAAAGAAGAAATGTATAATATTGTAAAATATACCTCAAATAAACTTGATAAATCAAGACCTATACATTTATTGGGTATAGGTAAAGTATCAGATATTTTATCATTATATTCATATGTAGATACTTTTGACTGTGTCGAACCTACACGCATAGGTAGACATGGCATAGCTCTCACGAATCTTAAATTAGCAGATATTAATAATATACTTGATAATAGTGCATATAGAATTAATCTTAGAAATGCAAAATTTAAATATGATTTTGCATCGTTAGATGAAAATTGTAATTGTTTTACATGTCATAATCATACTCGAGCATATATACATTATTTACTTAAAACAAATGATATAAATGCTGGATCATTAATTACTATACATAATATGCATTTCATGTCTGAGTTAATGAATTATATTAGAACAATATTGCTATAATATATTGTATGAAAATATCAAAAATGCTTTTCAATGAATATACAAATAATTCAGACTATGATGCAGGAACAAATAGACTTTATAAGGGATGTTTTGCAAAACAAGAATCTGCAGGTATTTTTGCATTTACTCCGTTAGGCACAAAGTTAGTTCAATATATAGAACAAGTTATTCGAAAGCATTTAGATAAAGTTGATTATCTTGAAGTATTATTACCTTTAGTGCAAACAGCAGATTTATGGAAAAAATCTGGCAGATATGATAAATATGGTAGTGAATTATTTCGATTATCAGATAGAAATAATCAATCATTTGTGCTTGCTCCTACAGCAGAAGAAAGTGTTACAGAACTTGTGAATTATTTTGTCAATAGTTATAAAAATTTACCAGTTACAGTATATCAAATTAGACCAAAATATAGAGATGAAATGAGACCAAGATATGGATTAATTCGAGGTAAAGAATTTATAATGAAAGATGCTTATGGTTTTTATGAAACTGAAGATCAAATGAAAGAAGAATATCTGAAAATGAAACAAGTATATATAGATATATTTGAAGAACTTAATCTAAATGTTATATCCGTAGCAACACAAGATACTGGTGAAATAGGAGGATCTTTTTCAGAAGAATTTGTAATATTAGATGATATTGGAGAGGGTCTGGTATATAAAGATAATGATAAGTATACATTTAATGATAATGGTACACAAGGATTTAGATATATTGAACTTGGTCATATCTTTTGTCTTGATCAAGTATATACCCATAATACATCATTTACAACCAAAGACAACAAAAGAGAAAAGTTTTTTATGGGTTGCTATGGTATAGGTATTACAAGAATTCTCTCTGCATTACTTATGAAAAACAAATATATACCATCTTCATTTGATTTTTATTTTATAGGATCTGAGAATTTATATAATCAACTTAGTTTAAATTATAAAATATTATATGATGATAAATCTGGTAATCCTTTTGAAAGAATGGAAGCAATTGGTATATCTAAAAGAATCATAGAAAGATCAAATTATATTGAATATTTAACAGCAACAGAAAAATTTACATTTACTGATATTGAAAAATTGTTAACTCACCTTGAGAGTAATTATGCCATTTAATCGAATGTTATGGGTCAATGGTACAATTGCTACAGCTGATCATTTTAACTCTATATATACAGATATTGAACATTGGATTAAAAAGTGTATTAATGGACCAGGTATAATTAGTATTGATATTGATATAATTATGTTAAAAAGTAATATCTTAAAAATAAATTATATTGAAGCAATTATGAATGATTTAACTTATATAAAAAATGAAAATTTAATCTTAGAATTAAAAAACATATATCAAAAAACTTATATTAGTATTGAAATATCTGATGCTCAAATTAATACATATAATAAAAGCNNTCAAGATCAAATATATGTTAACTGGACAGATATAACTCAAACAGTAAAACTTATAGTTAATGATATATTTCCTATTGCAGAAATTGATATTCAAAATGGAGAATATATACTTACTTCATTTGAACCTAAATTTATTAAATATACTGATAATCATCGTATTATACATAAATGTAGAGCTTTATTTACTCAAGTACAACATCAAATACAAAAACTTCAATATAGTTCAGATAAAACCAATATACAAATACTCAATAATGTATTAACAGAGTTATATATTGGTATGCAAGTAGGTACGTTTGATTTTTTATATGCTGCATTACTTCGTAGCTTAACTTTAATTTCTCAAAATACATACTTATTATCTTACTATACACCAAATATATTAAATAATATTTGTGATAAAATTGCAACATCTTTATCTATGCAAAATAAAAGCGATTATGTAACTGACTTTATTCTAAATAATAATATATATTCTGCTAGAATATCTAAAATAGGTAAGATAATTATTATTATTGAACCAGCTAATATTGAAAATAAAGAATGGATAGAAAGCACTATTATTGCATCTGAGAATATGTTTGAACAAGCTTCTTTAAGTAGAGTTAAAGGATTAAATAGAACTGTAACTATAAGCAATTCAATTATTGTAAATATTGATATTACATCTGAATACTTTTCTATGAATCAAAATCTTTATATTTTAGGTAAAAATCTATGTATTTCAAGAATAAGTTTATATATAGAATAAAAGATCAAATATTTAAATATTTTCTCTTTATTTTTAATAAAAATGCAAATCTATTTAAATTAATTTTATTTATTATAATTACATGTTTACATATGTATAATCTTAGTTATTATATATGCTATATCTTTGGATATTATTTATATTATTTAATATTTTTTCATACATCTATACACACTAGTTGTATTACGTTTTTTTCTGGATATATTATTGATCAATTAAATATCTTATCTTATCAAATAACAGGTACTATTGGAGATATACTATATATACTTATACATAACACATATGGAGTTATATTATTACCAATAGTTATATGGTGTATTTTTAATATAATAAACTATAATAAACGACAACCTAAAATGAATTTATTATCAAAAAATACTAAAAAAGATACTTATAATAACTATGAGTCTCAACTAATAGATTTATGTAAACAATATTCTCTTAATATACAATATTCTCATAATATTAAATATAAGAATTATATTGCCTACATTTTTAAATGTATTAATGATAAAAATGAACTTACAATATTACCTTTGCGATTTAAAGCTCTAGCTTATGATTTTGAAAAAGCTATATTTAACTCATTTAACAATAAAATTAGACATATTTTTAATTATGATGAATGTATTATTGAGATTAATCAAAACAATATTACCTGTTTTAGTGAGATTACATATCAATCTCATAAATATTTATTTTACACTAATAAATCTTTTTTAATAGATGCTCGACAAAATATAGTTGTTTATGGAGATATTTTATATTCTATGTTATTTAGTTTAGTTTTAACCGCTCCTGGAGCAATAATATATCTTTTTAATTATATGCTTAAATATGAATTAGAGCTTTTTAAACCTAAATATATTTTATGTTTATCCGAAATCATTAAAGAAATGGAGTATCGATATATATCAATATATCAGTATGCAACTTCTATAGAAGAGTATAGACTTAATTCTCATAAAATATTTGAATATAAGCAATATAATAATATTTATTTATTTATGAATGAACCAGTAGAATCAAGTGATTTACATTTTATTATACATAATGGACCAAGTGTTGGTATTTATACTATCTTATTTAACAAAGATTATAATAATATACTATTAAAAATTAGATCAGATAATATATATGATGGATTTATATCTAAAAATGAATATAGGCAATATGTCAGCATACCTGTATTTAATATAGATGATATGTATAAGATACTAAAAAATAATTTATAGATCTTAAATATAATATTTATACAATATTTATATTGTAGTATTTCTATATGAATGAAGATCTAACAAATCCTATTGCAATAGATAAGTATTTAGATAGTACTAATTTTAGTGATTTTATTGATAGCACAAGTATATTAACAATTAAGCATTCTAAAATTACTGGTCAGCCAAGTAAACATCCAATACAAGGAGTATCGATTATTCAGAATAAATCTACTAAGTATATATATATTGTAACTAGTAGACCTATTCTAGGTAGACTTATCGCAGTTGCTCTTACTAAAGGCCCAGTTGAAATAAATATAAAAGTACTTAATCAAAAACAAGATCCTGTGCTTGAAATTAATTTAATTGATATCCAAAACGTAAAATATGAAGCGCGTGGATGCAGTCAGAGAGTTGCATGCGAAATATATATTTATGGTAAAATTAACTATAGTGTGAACACTGAAGCAGGTAACTTTGCGATAAATTTTAAATAGATTAATATATATATGATATAATTAAAAAAATGATGCTATTATTAATCAGTATAATAATTATATTAATAGATATTAGTGCATCTATATTTAATAATCGTATTGTATCTACTACTTTTTTGTACAATGCATCATGGTTTTATTTTTTTTTGACCTTTATTGCCTCTACAATTGGTGAAGCTTTTGCTACCCGGATGATTAAATATATAACGAATATAGGTATATTAAGATCAAGTATTTTTTTATTTTGTATTAATCTTCTCAGTCAAATTATAATAGTTAATTTTTGTGATCATAATTCTATATTTATCTTTCTATTTATAATAGGTATTTGTAAATATATTACTTTTTTTATACTAAATAAAATAGCTCAATTAATGCCAATATTTAAATTATATGCCCAATCTCTAGCTATTTCTCCAATGTTAGGAGCCTTATTATTGCATATCATAGACAAAAAACTCTTTTCTATTTTAATTATAGCTAATACTATTTGCATTATGTTGATATTATTTATTAATACTAACAATATTATACTTGAAGAAGATACTCAGGTTTCTCTCTTTAATTTTGTAAAACATAATAAATTACTTGTTATAAAATATATTATTTTAAACTGCTCAGATCAGATATTTAGTAAATTTTTTCAACTTACTATTACAAAATTATTAATATATAACTTTAATATTAGTACCTATATGTTTGTGATCTTTTTAGGTAAATTTGCTGCATATAATTTAAATATTTCTCTTATTAATAGACATATGACAAATATTTTCTTATTAATAAATATAATACTAATTTTATCTGTACCATTTTTACTAAAACACTATTATATATTACTTATTGTATTATTTATTATTGGTTATATTTTTAATCAAGATTTATTTTATCTTAATCAATTGCAGCAAATTAATGACAAATCTTTTACAATTATTTTTCATCAATTAAAGATCTTTTCTATATTTTTATCTGTGTTTATTGGATCTATTATTATTAAATTTAGTATATATTTAGTGTTTCTTGTTATTAGTATTCTATTATCAGTATTAATTTTTGTATAATATACTTATGTATCTATGGTGCAATTGGATAGCACTCAGAAGTCCTATTTCTGTAATGTAGGTTCAAGTCCTGCTAGGTACATAAATATGCTTAATACCTTATTAGCTTTTTTGCTAAACATTTTCTTAGAACATTTTATAAAAATAAAAAAATATATATGATATAATACAAATAGAGGAAAATATGATAAGCATAACAATATCATCACTAAATAATATATTCAACCCATTAAATTTAAATATTACTGTTTCTTGTTCAATTGCAAAAATAGATATAAGCGATAAGGCAGTAAAGATTTCAGAAATATCTATCTTGGATCTATCACCTTTAGTAAAGGAAATAAGTTCTGAGCAGAAATTAAAAATTAAATATTCTATTGTATCTAACACAGAAGAAAAAGAAGAAGAAAAAAAACTATCTGAGTTGTTTGAAAACCCAAAAAATTGTTTACAAACAAAAGGAAATAAGGAATCTGTAACTAAAATTACTTCTATCTCAATTACATGCGAATCAAAAGATAAAGCAGAAGAACTAAAAGCAAAACTAGAGAAAGTTAACAAATCTCCAAAATATAGCGCATTTTCAATTGATAATGAAGGTAAGGTAGTAGTTGATTCAGCTAAAGCAAAAGATATATCTCAAAAAGTACTTACATCTATAACAACTGATGGTGTTGTTACTTTTGAGAAAGGCAGCAAACCTATTACAGCTAAAAAAGATATATTTACTGATGAAGGTAAATTAGCAGAAGGAGTAACAATTAAATTAGATCCAGTAAAAGATACTTATACTCCTTTACCAGAATCAGAGCCAGCTCCAGATGCAAATACAACAAAAATAACACCAGGTGTTATATTTAGTTTAGATAAAAAACCAGCAGATGATATTAAAGGAAAAAAAATAAACATAATTTATCCTGTAATAACAGATGGTAAAATTACCTCAGTTATAAAATCTACTGACTCTGCTACATTAGAAGACATTTTCAAAAAGAAAGTCACAGTAGAAAAAGAAACTCCATCAACTATAAAAGTTGAAGATAAAGCTGGGGATGGAAGAAAAGCAATATCAACTAGTAAGTTGTTATTTACTCCAGCAGAAGGTGAAGAGATAACAAAATCAGATGCTACAAAGATAAAAGGTTTTGTTACTTCAAAAGGAGAAAAATTTACAATAACTGTAGAAAGCTTTAGAAAAGGACCAGTAACACCAGGTATTAAGGCATTTGATGAAGGTAAAGAAATACCAGCAACAGTAATTGAAAATCTAAAAGATCCTAAGAAGAAAGAGGAGAAACTATATAAGAAAGGAGATGGTACATATGAAGTTGCAAAAGCAGCTTCATCAGGTGCAACAGAAGTTACTTCAATTACTGTTTCATCTGATTCATCAGAAAGTATAGTCTTGATTGATTCAGGTTGTTCAAAAGGAACTTTTATGGATCATATAAAAGAAAATAAATTGGCATATGGAATAGGAACAGTAGTATTAGTAGGAGCAATAGCAGCAATAGTACTGACAACAAAATCTTCTTCATCAGAATCAACAAAAGATAGTGAATAATTTTAATATTCAAATTNNAAAGAAGTCTTCTAAATCAAAAACAGAAATTTTATTAAAAATTAAAGAAATTATTTTTATTTTAAAGTTATTAGCTTATAATAATAATTTATTATTAATTATTATTTTTAAATAAAATAATCAATTTTAATTTTTTCAATAATATAAATTTTAGTAAATATCACTTCAAGATAATATATTCATAAATAAGTAAATGATTTAAGTAAAAATATAATTTTTAGAAATAAATTCTATAAACATAATAATATTGGTATAAATATTAATATATTATTATATATGTTAAATGAATTATTATTATATAAAGACATATTGCTATCTTTATTTATTTTCTCTATATGTATTATGTTTTTAGTGTTTAATATTAATAATAAATGGATAAAATGTATATTATTTCAAATATATGATTTTACAAATACTATATTAAATACAAAATACCAAATAGTATTTTTTGTATGTTGTATAGCTATACTAATATCAAATATATTAGGAGTATTTGGATTATTTGCGATTTTCGGAAGTATATTTAATGCAGCTTATTTATCTATTATTATGTTTACTATAGCTTGTATAGAGGGATGGAGAAAACATAAATATCATATTATTATATCATTAAGCCCATCTAATATACCTATAGTTCTTAAACCTCTAATTATTATACTTGAGCTTATATCATTTATTATGAGATCTCTAATGATAAGTATTAGATTATGTATGGGTATTACAATTGCACACTTTATATTAAATGTAACAATTGGAATATTAAATAAATTTTACCCTTATGGATACTTTGGATTACCTATATTAATTATTATTCAATTAGTAGATATTGGAAAAGCTGGATTACAAACGTTTTTATTTTTGTTATTTAGTAAACAAGTTACAACTAAACTCAGTGAAGATCATTAAACAGAAATACCAAATTCTTTTTTCCATTTGTCATCTTCTATACGACCTTTAGCTGCTTTTAGTTCTGAAGCAACTTTAATATTTGATTTTATTATCATGCAAAAGGCTATTGACTTATTATTATCTAAGTAAATATAGAGATAACTATCTGCTATTTTTATAGAAAAACCACAAGATAAGTTCCAATCTTTATTAAGATTTATATCTCCAAATAAGATAAAGTTTATATCAAATCTTTCGCGATATCTAAAATTTAAAAAAGATAAAATAGAAGTTGATATAACAACAGATAATTTATTGCTTGGATATTCTGTAACCATTTTTAAGCAAGATACTTTACATTGAGTATATAAGCAAGTATAATTTTTATTTTGTATAGGTTGAATAACATATATACCAAATATTCTACCAGATGATATCTTTTTAATAAATTCAATAATAGTATAAGAAGTAAATGTCAGCTCTCCTTCATAATTAGTTCTAGCTCCTATAGACACCGCAAGTAGATTACTTTTGTTAAATATTCCAGAATAATTAAATTCATACGTATTTTGACTTTGATCAAATATATTTGCTGGATCTGGCACATTGTCATGTAGTTCATATAAAGATGAATGCATAACACCAGAAAATGACTTAAAACCAGAAGAATTAAGACTAAATCTTAAATACTGATTATCATTTATAGGAGCACGAATTCTAAATTCAATTTTACTAGCTATTCCCCAAATATCACTAACGTCATCAGAAAAAATTGTAGATACTTTACCATCTTTTGTTTTGATAAAAGTAGTATAAAACTTAGTATAACCTTCTGGATCTTGTATTTCAATGCCGCTTTTACCATTGATTTGTAATTCATCATCTTTTTTATCTATTGTAAATTTATTTTTAGATGTAATTGCTAATCTTTGTTCTTTTTGGCTAGTAATTTGCGGTATATTTAATAATTGTGTTAAATAATTATTATTTTGCTCTGGCTTTGTTATAGCCCATAATGCTAACATTTTCATAAAATGATAATAACATATAAATTGATAAAATTATGCAAATATTGTATTTTAAGCATATATTAATAATTATACTATAAATTAATAAAGTGATTTTATTATTATACTGTAAAACGACTATTTCTATAGGATTATCTACTGATATTCAAAAAATATTTTCCAAAAAACAAAGTAATAAAGAAAGCACATTTAAAGGAATTGATACAAAAAAAATAGATTCTATTAGAAAAACACCTAAAGGATATAGAGTTATTTTAACACCAGAGGCAATAAGTTTTATTTCTACTAACCATCCAATGCTAAATACAGTAAAAAACAATATAGAAACTGCTCCTAGTATTAACTTATATAATTTTAAACCTACTCAGTTATATCAGGATTCAGAAGGCAATATATTTAAATCTAGTAATAACAAGATACTTTATCTTGATTTAAATCATATAAATAGTTTTACAGATATAGATGAACCAGATTCAATTTTAATACCAATAAAAGATGATAAATTTCTTGTATTAGATGGAGATAGTAATCTTATTAAAAAACTTCAAGAAAAAAATATGCCATATGTAACTAATACTATAACTAATTTAAAAACACTAGAAGAGTTTATTGCGATTATATTTCATATAGCTAGTAATAATTTAAATAATAATCCAAATAAACAAATTATTATACCATTTGATAAAAATATAGATAAAATTAAATCTCTATCCCCTAAAGATAATATAGATACATTTTGGTCTAGCGATAAAACAAAACCAAGTATAAGACTTTGGTTTATATTTACAAAAGATAATACAGATGTTACTGAAATAGAAGATAATATTGCATCATCTGCATCCAATATGTTATTTTTATTATGTATTGGCGTAAGTTTAAAGTTAGTAATTGAAAGATTTACAGATAAAATAACATTAGCTGATACAAGTAACTTTATTATACCTATAGGTATATTATGGCAAATAGGAAATTTAAAAATAGGTTTTGGTATGATAATAGATACAGAGTATATTATACTTATGCTTTTAAATGCAAAAAACTATTTTTATGAAATATCAGATATATTTAGAGTTATTAGTTTTAAAATAGCCATACAAGTATCTAATATTATTGTTTTTATCGCCTATAACTATGGAGAAAATAGTATAAGTGTTTATATGATTTATACAATACCTATATTTACGCAATCAATAAAAAATAATACCGCTAATAAAGATATTATTACGATTTAGATAACATATCTAAAATCTGTGTTTTAAGTTCATTATTTTCATCAATTAAATCCACTAAAGCTTCCTTACCTTGCGCTAATTGTTTACCATTCATAGCATACCAAGATCCTGCTTTAGTAATAATATTCTTTTGTACAGCTAATTCTGCTATTTCCGCAGTCAAATTAAATCCTTTTCCATATATTAGTTCAATAATTACATTTTTATATGGAGGAAATAATTTATTTTTTACAATTTTAATTTCCATTTCATGCCCAATTAATATATCCTTTTTTTTAATAGGTGATTTTCTCTTTACTTCAAATCTCATTGATGAATAAAATTTAAGTGCATTTCCTCCTGTGGTAGTTTCTGGATTACCAAAGACCATACCAATCTTACTTCTTATTTGATTGATAAATATAACTAATGTATTTGATTTAGATGCATGTCCAGTAATTTTTCTAAGAGCTTGACTCATTAATCTAGCTTGTAGTCCCATATGTACATCTCCCATGTCTCCTTCTAATTCACTTTTAGGTACAAGTGCCGCTACACTATCTATTACAATTACATCTACAGCTCCAGATCGAATAAATGAATCTGTAATATCTAATGCTTGTTCAGCATATTCAGGTTGAGTAAGAATAGTTTGCTCAAAGTTTACTCCAAGTTTTTGTGCAAAAACTGGATCTAAAGCATGCTCAGCATCTACAAATAAACATGTAGCTCCTTGTTTTTGGGCTTGAGCTATAATACTAAGCGCTATAGTAGTTTTACCACTTCCCTCATGACCATAAATCTCAATAATTCTTCCTTTCGGTACTCCATTAATACCAGTAATTTCATCAAGCAATAAAGATCCCGTTGATATCACTTCTACACTAGAAGGAGACTGATCTTCTACAAATTTCATCACACTTCCTTTACCATATTGTTTTTCTACTTGTTGCATTACTTGATGTAATATATCTTTTTTATTATTATCGGACATAAGTAATTATATAAAATAATTTACTGATTATATTTTATTTAATTTATCTTCCATCATTTCTACTGAAATAGAAGATGGTATTAATAATGAAGATGCTATAACTTCTAGATTTTGATCTTCATTAAAAAATAATGTTAATAATATACTTTTCTGTACTCTACATATAGGTTTTTGAGATGTTTTATATATAAATGGAGATTGTAGTATTGAAAATATAGTTTTTTTTGTTGGTAAAGGTACTTTAGTACATTTAACACCTTTTGCTTTACATATTTGCATTACATTATTTACTACGTTTTTTAATTCTGTTGCATCATATGATCTTAGTTTAATTCTTGCTGTCTTACTCATATTAAATCCTATAGTAATTTAAGAATAACTCCTGATCCGATAGTTCTTCCACCTTCTCTTAGTGTGAAGTTTTGATTCACTCTAAGAGTCATTGGTTTACCTATTTTAATCATAACATCTATTTGAGATCCTGGTTGAGCTTCTACTTCTCCAGGTACGTCATTTACTGCTAAAAATTCTTCTAATATACATGATACATCTGCAGTATCTATATACATTTGAGGTATATATCCAGCAACTACTGGAGTTGATCTTCCTCCATCTTTTTCAGATATTAAGAATACTTTTGCTTGCATTTCCTTATAAGAAGATAGTTTAACTTGAGATAATACAAAACCACGAGATACCTGCTCTTTTGTAATTCCTCTTAATAATATACCAACATTCTCTCCTGCTTTAATTTTATCTACACCTGATCTAAATCTTTCTAAACCAGTTACAGTTGATTCTAGTACTACAGAAGCTCCAGATGCATCAACAGTACCATAGATAAATACTTTATCTTGTAGCTTTAGTTCTCCTGCTGTTGGAACACCTGTAACTACAGTACCTCTACCTGAAATTGAGTGTACTGATTCAATAGGCATATAAAAAGGCTCATCTATATTTCTAGCAGGAACATCTATAAAGTTAGAAATTATGCTTAATAACTTTTCGATACCTTCTGTTCCTATTTTTTGTACAGCTGGATCATTACTAAATGCTAATAAAGAAGATCCTGTTGTCATTACAAATTGATCCTTTTCATATCCTTTATTTTCTAAAGTTTCTGCGATTTCATCTTTTGCCATTTCCAGCATATCTGGATCATCAACAAGATCAGCTTTATTTAAATATACTATTATTGTTTCTATGCCAATTTGTTTTGCTAATAGAATATGTTCTGTAGTTTGTGTTTGAGCTCCATCAGCACCAGATACAACAAGTATACTTGCATCCATATTTGCTGTTCCTGTGATCATATTTTTAACATAGTCTGCGTGACCAGGACAATCTACATGAGAATACCTAATTTTTAAACAAACTATATCTCCTTCCTTTAATTGAGAGTTAAAATCTGCATTTCTACCACAAATGTGTTCTATAGTATAAGTTTTAGTCTTAATTGTTCCGTAAAATAAGCCATATTTTTCTTCTGAATAATTATTAATTGTTGTTAATACTTTATTACCCTCATTATCTGTGTCGACAATAAAGAATCTTTCGCCTAAAAACTCTACGGTAGATTGTTTAAT
>DCST01000013.1 GCA_002325765.1 bacterium UBA1459
TTATGACGATTTAAGATATTCGATTGTATAGAATTTAATTTTAATTTTAAACCCTACAAGAAGGAAACTTTTTGTAGGGTTTTTTTATGTCTTTATGTTTCATAACATAAATATATATTAAAAATAATTTTTCTTAATGAAAAGATATGAAAATTTAGAATTCTTTAATAAAGCTGGAAATAGTTGTAATTTTATATATGATACTATTAATGAATATTGGACTGGTGCATTATATTTAAATAAAGTTTCAGTAGGATTAATAGAAACTGAACAGATAATAATACTTGAAAAAATATTAGATGAATATAATAATGTACATTATGTTTATCCTCATATAACAAATATTAATACTGATAAAATTTCTGTTGGATTATACGATAATTCTACAGAAAATATATTTTTATTTTCAATTGACAATTCGACAATGGAATTGAAAACGTTAGTAGAATATGCTTTGGATGTTGACCCTAGCGAAACAATTGTTGGCAATTTAAAACAAAGTAACGTTTTAAATCAAAATTATTTGAATATTAACATAGGAGCACAATCTAATGTTGAAAATATTTTATCAAATTATATAGTTATAAAAGATTTAAATTATGATAAAATAATAGCAATTATTCAAATTTATTGTGAAGCTGTTGGGGAAGACCTTAGATTAAAAGTCTTGTGTGATAATTTTGGATATAGATTAACTTTAGATGATTCTAAAATATTTTCAGATTCTGATGTTATAGAAGAGATGCCAGATTATCAAATTTTCAATAGAAAAAGAAAAGAGTTGTTATTAGAAGGCAGTAATATATTCCCATTTATAGGCTCATATAAAGGATTGATAAATGCGATTAATTATTTTGGATTTTCAGATTTAGATATTAAAGAATACTGGAAAAATATAGATTTAGATTCTTCTAACTATGGTAAGTTAAAACAAATAACTATATCTAAAGTATTTGATGATTATTTAAATATTAAAGATGCTACTATAGATTATTCTAAATTTAGAAAAACTAATAAAATAGCACTATCTTATAAAATTAATAGAATTACAGATAATTATGATAGTTATGGACAAAATGTAATAGAAGATGTGTATCAATATACGATAGAAGAAGTATTAATTAAATTATATGCTCTTAAAAATAAATTAAAAGAAACATTTTTACCTTATAATATAGAAATAAAAGATATTGTAGGAGAAGCAGATTTTAATGCATTGAAACAAACTTCATTAACCTTAAGTAGTAATACTTTAACTAAAGTTGATAGTGGAATAGAACCTAAAATAGAAATTTTAAGTAAAAATGAATACATTGTAGATTTGAGAGATTTTGATGATTTAGTAACTAAATATGATTTTGAACCTGGCTTTGTAAGAGAATTATATGGAGATTCACAAAAACCTGCAGAAGAATTAAAAGATGTTATATTAGCAGCATTTAGAAAATATTATCCAGGTCTTAATACAATAGAATCTATACCAGAAAATGAAACTATGACTATTGGTTGTCCAATAGTAATTAAAAATACAAGTTTTGATACTATAATAAAAGATTTAAATTTAACATTTAATCAAATATCTGGTGAAGGTGATTTTATAATTGATTTTGTACCTCTAAATATTGGTGATGGAGACATATTTAAAATTAAAGAATTAATATCTGAAACTGAAATTGAATATGTTTGTGATAATACAGATACAATAGATACTGTATTAGAGAGATTGTTAGATTTATTTTCTAATAACATTGACATTCCATGGGTATTTTTTGTACCATCTATTGTTACTGATAATGGAGTTAAATTATTAAGAATATTTGGAAAAGGTTTAAATGATATTAAATTTGATTTTAAATCAGAAGTTATAAATGGAGAAAGTTTAAATGATCAGAGTTTTGAAAAATATTATCAATCGACTACAAATACACAAACATATAAAAATATAGGAGATAAAAATTATTATGAAGTTATATGGAGAATTTATAATGATGATAATACTTTTAATCAAATTATAACTGGAGATATAGATTATTATAGAACAATTTCAACAGTTTTACCTAAGATTGGTAAATATAATTTAGAATTAACNNTTTAATATGTTATCTACTAAAAAATTTAAAGACATTATTGATGTTAAAATGAAAGAAGTTGATTTTGTTGGAATTTATAGAGAAATATCTACAGATTATAATTCAATCAAATCTTTATCTGATATAAAATTAAACGAAAATAAAATAGTTAAATATAAACCTCTGATAGTAAATACTACTAAATTAAAAGATTGTAATGTAACATATAGTGATTTATTGGTAACTAATTTATTACCAAATATAAACTATGAAGAAAAATTATTATATACAGTTAAAAACTATAAACCAACTGGACATACATCATATCCTGGACCATTTACTTATAAAACTATAGGTAATAAAGTTAGATTTAAAGATTTAAAAAATCAATCTTTTTATATGACTGAAATATCTGGTGATAATCCAATGTCATTTAATATTTATAAATTATTTTATGGTTCAAAAATAACATTATATGATTTAAATAATAATAAAACATCACATACATTCACAACTAATAATTTAAAAGATGCAACAGCAGAATTAAATAATTCAACGGATTTTATATTATCGTCTTATGTATATTCATATATAGAAGATGAAGAAAAAATTAATGTATTAATTGATGATATAGAAAAAATTGATGATCTAACTTGTAGAATAACTTCTAATTTACACGAATTAAATGAAGGTCAATTTTTAAGATTGATAGATAATACTGTAACAGAATATAATATAGATTATTTAACGATATTTAATGTTTCAGAAAATACTTTCGATGTTAATTTAAAATATGTCAAAGATACTACTACGTTGAGTTGGAATTATGCTAAATTCATACATGTTGTTGGAAAGTATTATGGTAAAAATTGTGATGTTAATAAAATAGAAACTGATAATGTTAAAATTGCAGATCNNGATTATAAAATTTTAAATGATTTTAAAATTTTTAATAGTCCAACTTATATTGTGTTTAGTTCTACTCCATGTAAAATATCTGGAAAATTTAAATATTTATGGAAAGTTGAAAATTTATTAAATGATGATTTTAAACCTTTATATTATGATACTAATTCGTTTGGTTATTTTTTTCATGTAGGAGGAAAGTATAAAATAACATTAACAATTACAGATTATAATGGAAATATTAAATCTAGAAGTAAAAATATAATTAAAATAAAATGGCTATAGTAATAACTCTAAAGGAAGATGGAGATTTTTTAATTGATAATAATAAACGTAAATTGATGAAAAAAGATTCAATGTTATATTATATTGCAAATAATAATATAGATAGACTTACAATAATTTCAGATCAAAATGCACCATCAAACACAGAACTAGATATAGTATTAAATGACTCTACAATAATGTTAATATTGGATAATATTATGGTAAACTCTGTAAAATCTGAAAATGAAAATTTACATATAGTTTATTGGATGTCAATTATTAAAGACAATGTTATGTTTGATTATGTATTATCTGCTATTGATAAATTTAGTAATTACGAACAATCTATAAATTTTGATAATTTTATAGATTTGGATGATTCACATAAAGTATTTTTTAGTGCATTGCATATTAATAATTTAGTTACTAAATATATTAAATTATTTTTAAAATTTATAGAAGTTAATCCATTAGCTTATATAAGTAATACTGGTTATAGTGGCTATAATTACGTTAATAATATTGAAGATGGATTTATAAATATACCGACATTTAGAAAATCTAGAAATTTATTTTATTATATTTTATGTAAAAAGATTAGTAATGATATGTTTAATTATGTTGATAATTAATTTATTTATTTATTTTTAAACTTTTTAAATGTACAGCATATTTTCATATTATACTTAACTTATAAGTATTTAAATTGAATATATAACATAAAACTTTTAAAATGAATAAACAAATAGCATTAGTAGATAATGATTTATTAAGTATAGGAAATGATAGATTTCCGAATTTGGCTATAATGAAATTATCTTCATATTATAAAAAACAAGGTTATGAGACTAATTTAATATTAGATTGGGATGAATTAAAAACTAATGAATTTGAAAAAATTTTAATATCTAAAGTATTTACAAAATCAGAAACTCCTCAATGGGTTTTAGATAAACCAAATGTAGAAATTGGTGGAACTGGTTTTTTCTTTGATAAAGCTCCATTTTTACCAGATGAAATAGAACATGCAAAACCAGA
>DCST01000021.1 GCA_002325765.1 bacterium UBA1459
AAAGATCTTTTAGATCAATTAAAAAGAGAAAATCAATTAGGCTAAAAATTTTCTTTAAAAATCAGGATTTTCGTAATTTTTTGGAGGATTTATGCCTACAATTCTTTCTTGCAAAATTTTTGAAAAAGGTGTAATTGATTTCAATCTAGAATACCAAGTTTTTAGGGCGGGAAAATTATACCAATCTATTTGACCAAAATAATCTAAAGAAGATAAAAATGTAAAGAAACTAATATCATTTATTGAATAATTATTATTTATCCAATCTCTATATTCTAAAATATTATTCATTTTATTTAAAAAAATATTTTGCTGTTTATAGGCAAATTTAGATTGAGCGCTATTGTGGTTGAAAGAATCTTCATAAAACAATTTTTCTGTTTTTTCATAAACTGTATTGCAATAAACATCCCTATAAAAAGTATTATTTATAAAAAATTCAAAGGATGCTATTTCTGGATCATTTTCCACCTTAAAAAGAATTTCTAGTTTTTTTTCTTTTTTTAAAAAACATAAAATAGCCCCGAAGTTTATATAAATATTTTTATCTTCTTCTAAAATTGGCAGCTGAGATGTTTTAAGTTTTTGAAATTGATTTTTTGTACTAATTAATTGTTCAGAAAAATTTAGATTATCTATTAAAATTCTTATAATTTTACCAAAAGGGCATAAAGGAAATCTATATAAAACCAAACTCATTATAAAACTATAACATATGCAGTTTTTATATATATTTTTTATGAGTGATTTTTTTAATTGAAATTTCTATTAGATAAAAAACTTGACTTTTATTATTATTATTATCATTTTGTATGTTTTTGAATTGTACGCAAACTCAAGTATTATACAATACAGGATCTAATTTAGATAATATAAATACAAATCCTTTAATTAGTCCAAGAAAAACTCTTTCTGGTTTAGGTGTTTTTGGAATGAGTTTATATTTTATTTTAATTTTAGCTTTGTGCGTTTTTTCTTTGTTATTTTATGTTATGATTTTTACTAATAGAAAAAGATTCAAAAATATATGGAAATTTCTCTCTTTTCAAGAAGGTTTATTTTTTTCACTTTTTACAGGATATTTTTTATTGTTATTTGGATTAATAACAATTATATTCACAATCATATCATTAATTTTAGGTATTAAAAATGCTGATACAGTTAATGGAGCAAGTAAATGGAAATGTTTTCTTTCTTATTTAATATTTGGTGCAGTTTATAAAGATCATAGAATAAATATGATAAAATAAGCTTTTCTAAATATTATTTTTTAAATTAATATAAGCTGTCTTATTAGTAGAATTTGTTATAGAAAAAGAATGAATGGTATCATCTTTATAATTTATTTCTATATTATATAAATTTCCTGTTAAGGAAAATTTCTTTAAAGAACCGTTTTTTCCAAATTTAATATCTATATCATATAATGTACCTTGTAATTGGCTTCTAGGACAACTAATAGTATTTTCTACAAGAGTTTTAAATGTACTTTTTGTTCTTGCAAAATATGTGTTGCTTGATAAACTAGAATTAAAAAACTCTTTATATTCTGATATTCTACTTAAAAGTGGATCAAAAGTAGAAATATTTTGATATTGATCATTAGATTGTGAGGAAAATGATATAAATTTTCCATTAGGATATAAAATAAAATCTACTACATTATCTCCACTGGCATTATTTCTTCCTATAAACACAACTGGAATTTCTCCAACTCCACTTTGTCCTGTAGATAAAATAACTATAGGATTGGTAGTTTCATTTTGAAACATCAAATATTCATCTTTTTGAACATCTATATGTTCGTCGAAATTATATTTTAATACTTTTTTTACTGTAAATTTTTTAGATAACATAATTGCTTGTGCATTAGATTGACTGTTATAAAAACCATTTTTAAAAATAATATCTTTTAAATTAATTCCAAAAATTGAGCTAGAAAGTGTTTGATTTACTGGAGATGATCCTATAAAAATACCAAAATCTGCCACATCTTTTGTTATATTGTTTAACATTCCAAAGGTTACAGAAGAGACTTTGACCATATTAGAAACTGGTAATTGAAAAAGATTTTCTACAAAAGAATCCCATTTTAATTTATTATAAACATCAAAGGAATTATAAAAATACTGTTCAGTTTCTATTGGTAAATTTGTATTTGGACTATTTAATGTATTTGTTATATTATCAAGAGATTTTATTCTATTTGATATTTGGTTTATATTTTGATAAATTTTATTTATAGAAGAGTGAATAAATTTTTTAAATTCATTGAGATCATCTTCAATTTGCTCTGAATATTCTCCTAAATCATTAAAGTCTGACTGTAAATTTTTTAGTAGAAAATCTAAAGATCTTATCTCTTTTTGAGTTTTACAATGATCTGAAATAAAGTTTTCTAAATTTTGAATATGATTGGATATTTTTTCTGATTGACAATTTTTGCCATTTAATATTTCTTCTATTTTTCTTATGTCTTTTTCTATATCTAAAAGAGATTTCTGTACATTTATATTATTTAAATCCATAGAACATACGTGACTATTTAAATTGCTCAATGTAGTTTCATCATTTGTTAAACGTGTTTTAATAATATCTAAATCAGAATTATATAATAAAATTTCTTGCTTCATATTATTTACTGAAGAATTTACATTATTTATAGTATTATTTACATTAATAATATCGTTGTGATTGTTTTCAATTGAAACATTTACTTCTGATAAACTAGAATTAATAGAATTAATACTATTGTTTATTGTTGTAGTATTATTAGAATTATTTGTAATTGAAGTATTTATAGAATTTTGAAAACTTTGGAAAGAAGAAATAATATTATTAATTTGACTTAATATAGAACTAATTTGAGTATTGATGTTATCAATTATAGTCTGATTTTGAGTTATGATTTGTTGTATATTTACTATATCTGTACTATCTTGATCTTGAATATTTCTAATATTTGTAATAGAATTTTGCACTGCAGAAATGCTCTGTTGTATATTAGTTATTTGATTTTGTATATTTGTAATAGCGGTATTAGTAGTATTGTTTACATTTGTTATATTATTAATGTTATTTTGTATATCAGTAATATTTTGTTGTAAAGTATTTATTTGATTTTGAATTGTGGTAATTGTCGTATTAGTAGTATTATCACCAGCGGTAATATTGGTAATAGCAGATTGTATTGATGTAATATTCTGTTGTAAAGTGCTTATTTGATTTTGAATTGTGGCAATTATCGTATTAGTAGTATTATCACCAGCGGTAATATTGGTAATAGCAGATTGTATTGATGTAATATTTTGTTGCAAAGTATTTACTTGATTTTGAATTGTGGTAATATTTGTGCTATCAGTATTTTCTAAAGAAATGATATTGGTAATAGCTGTTTGTATTGATGTAATATTTTGTTGCAAAGTATTTACTTGATTTTGAATTGTGGTAATATTTGTGCTATCAATATTTTCTAAAGAAATGATATTGGTAATAGCAGATTGTATTGATGTAATATTCTGTTGTAAAACGTTTATTTGATTTTGGATTATGCTAATCTTGGAATTTAAATAAGCAAAACATGTATTTTGTTGTGTATTTGAAGTATTTCCAGTAGAAGAACCGTTATTTGCTCCTCCAGTAGATGTAGTTGTATCTCCAGTAACATCACTCTGTGATTCATTTAATGCTATTTCTAACAAGGACTCTACACAATTAGACAAATTGTCTAAAGAACTAGATAGAGTTGTAAAATTTTGTTCAAGTTTTGTCACTCTATTTATTATGCTTTCCATTTCTGTATTACTACCAGCACTATCATTTTGTAAATTATTTACAGTATTTGATAAATTTGTTATTGTTTCAGCTATAGATGTAAAATTAGTTTGTAAAAATGTTATTTGATTAGAAAGATTAGTAATTTGAGAATTAGATGGAGAATTATTAATTATATTACTTAAATTAGACACACTATTATTTACAGCAGTAATGTTTTGTTGAAGAGTATTGATTTGATTTTGAATATTTGTGATATTTGTACTATCAGTATTTTCTAAAGATTTAATGTTAATAATAGCTGTTTGTATAGATGTAATATTTTGTTGAAGATTATTAATTTGATTTTGAATATTTGTCATATTGCCGCCATTGTTATCTCCAAAAGTAATATTTGTAATAGTTGTTTGTATAGAAGTAATATTTTGTTGTAAATTATTAATCTGATTTTGGATATTTGTAATATTTGTTGTTATGGAAGTATTGCCAACATTATTACCAATTGTATTTTGTATAGATATAATATTCTGTTGTAAAGTATTTACTTGATTTTGAATATTTGTAATATT
>DCST01000023.1 GCA_002325765.1 bacterium UBA1459
ATTTGGTTCAGGGTCTGGTTTTGAAGGATCTATTGTTTTGTCCGGATATTTTAAAGGAGGTAGTAGATTTGATTCAGGATCTTTTGGTATTGGTTCTGGAGTTTGTTCTTTTTTTGATTTAGATATTTTAGGAATATCATCAGTAGGAGAAAGTTTTTCTTGTAAAAATAATAAAGATAATATAGGTAAGCTATTTTTATTATATTTATAACTAGTTATGCAATATATATATAACATAATATTATTGTATATAAAATATATAATAATAAAAATTGTATATTATAAATGATATATTATAATAAATAATGTTATATGAGACGGAAAGGAATATATAAATATAGTCCTATTAAGTCGTCTCTATAACTATATTATTTATTATAATATATACATATAAATAATATTATTATTTTATTGCTTTTCTTAACATAATAACAGCATATACATGATGAATAGATATATCCATATTTTCATAACAGGCAAAAGTATGAGCTAAACTAAGTATTTTATCTAAAGATCGTAAGGATAAATGATGTTTGTTGATTAAATTTTGAGCCGTATGTAATACTTCTGGTGAAATAATCATACTTTCATGCTTTTTTTTTATATATGATTTAAATATATTACGATGACAATTAAAATAATTTGTTTTATTAAAAGTGAAAGTATTTTCTAAGATAATTAACATATCTAATCTATCTATTATTGGAGCAGATATTTTTTGTATATAATTTTTTGAACATATACATTTTTTAGTAAAATATAGTCCACATTTACAAGGATTCATGGAAGCTAGTAATATAATATTAGCAGGATAGATATCTTTGATCATAGCTCTAGAAATATGTATTTTTTTTTCTTCTAAGGGTACTTTGAGTGATTCTATAACATTTGGAGAATATTCAGGTAATTCATCTAGAAATAATACTCCATTATGAGCGAGTGAGATTTCTCCTGGTTGATATGCACTACCAGTAAGTGCAGCAAGAGAACATCCACTATGAGGAGTTCTAAAAGGTCTATTATTAGATAAATATTCTTGACTAATATTATAAATTGTACTTGATTCTAAAAGTTCATTTTGTGTTAATGGAGGTAGTATTTTTGTTATACTTTTACATAACAATGATTTACCTACACCCTGAGGACCTACAAATAAACAGTGATGACCTCCAATTGCAGATAAAATGATAGCTAATTTACCCATATCTTGTTCATAGATATGGTCAAAAGGATCAAATTCTTGTAGTAACCAGTTATATAAGTCAGTTAAATTATATTTCAATAGTATATCTTCATTAATATTTGTATTTAATAGTTTATTTATTTTATCTACTAAACTTATATCTTGAGATCTATGAATAATTTGAAAATTATTACACTTTTCTATAAATTCATTTGTAAAAATTTCAAAAATACTATTAATAAAAATATAATTGCAATATGGTAATGATTCAAGTTCACTATCTACGGAACAGATAACTATTTTATTATTTTGATATGCATCTATACATGTAGCTAATATGCCTATAGATTTCTTAATTTTACCATCTAATCCTAATTCACCAAACCATATAAATTTTTCAAAATCTAATGTAATTTTTTCAGATATAATACCAATAAAAATAGAAAGATCTAAGGCAGCTCCTGTTTTTTTTATATCTGCCGGAGAGAGAGAAACTGTAATTTTTTTTATACTAAATTTAATAAGATTTAAACAACATCTAATACGCTCTTTAGATTCTGATACTGCTTTATCTGCAAGCCCCACAATAATAATATTTGGTGTTCCTTGAGAAATATCTGTTTCGATTGTAATTGTTCTAACTTTAATACCTTCAAGTACTCCTCCATATACTTTTTTCATTCTTTATTATAATATTAATCTTCATTAGTTTCTATTGGCTCTTCTCTATCTCTACTTTTATTAAGTGATGGTAGCGCTGCTTCTGCGGCTCCTTCTGGCGATGATGGTTGTTGTTTTTTACTGAATGCAGCTCCTGCTAATGCAGCTCCTCCTGCTAATGCAGTTCCTCCTACTATTTTCTCTTTTGATATACCTTGTTCAACTGATTTCATTGCTTCATTAATATCAACAGCATCCATATCCGGACTTTTTATATTCTTGAATTCTTCAAGTATCTTATTTGGATTCTTTTTTACTTCATTAAATGATTTCTGTGCCTGTAAAGTTTCTGGTGTTTTAGTTAGATTTCTTACTTTATTAACTGGATTTTTCTTATCTTTAAGTTTTTCTATTGCAAATGCTTTTATCTTAGAATCTGATATTTGATCTAAACATAGAAATAGTAATTGAGGATGTTGTTGATATACTATTGTTATTACAGCTCTACCTTGAGCATTATTTGGAGATAATTTTAGCATATCTATATAATTCTGATCTGGTTCTTTCTTGGTTTCAGTACATGCTACAAAATATTCTGAAAATATTGCTGATTGAATATCTGAAGATTTTGGTGCTTTATATAAAGATTTATATACAGATGGTAACTTATCGGTTTCTACAAGTTTTGGTAGTAGATGCATGGCTTGTTCAGCAGCTGGTTCTTTTGGTCCTTTTGCATTAGTAATTATTAATTGTAATTTTTCTATTATATTATCTCTAGCCTTTGAAGGTAATTTAGTTATTTTTTCTGGCTTAGATATTCCTAAAACATCTTTTTTTTGTGATAATAAATTAGTAACTTGCATCATAGCAGCAAAATTAGGATCTGTAACATCTTTCTTATGTAAATAAAACAAAGGTCCTATTATTCTTTCTTCTGGTTTTTCAAAGTATATTAATGTTTGTTGAGAGGTTGTTAATGGATCATTATCTTCTTCATACGTTTTAATGTCTGGCAGTTTTATAGTTGAAAGAGCTTTAGATTTGTGTATTCTATCAAAAATAGGAAAATCTATACCTAATTTTTTCATTCCTGTAAGCAATATATCAGTCTTTTCTGGAAATATTTTCATTGTTAATGTGATCATTTGTAATGCTATGTCTTTTGATATTTTTTGTTTAGGTATTATTTTTAGTGTCTCTAACAATTCCTTTCTTTTATTTGGATGAAAAAAGCGATATATTTCAATAGCACTAAATGTATGTTCTTTTGAATCAACTCCTATTGATGATATTTCTGGAAATAATTCTTTAAATAGAAAATCTTTTTGTTTTGGCGAAGCTTTTTCTCCAAGTTGAAATATACCTGCGGCTTTTCTTTCTGGTGTTACTCCTAATAATATATCTACAAGATCAGAATCTGTAAACTCTGATATATTACTTAATACTATTGCAGGTATATTCTCAATAGGTTTTCTATTGCTTTTTGATAAATTTGTTTCTAGTTTTTGAGGTGTTTTAACAAAGTTATTTATTATTGGTTTTAGTTGATTTATTTGTTCTGGTTTAAGTAATATAGGTTTATCTAATAATTGTGTTTTTATAGATTCTAGTGGCATATTTGATTTAGCTAAAGAAGCAAACGGACCTGTATCTTTTAATATATAATCTGGATGTATTTTTAATATACTCATATCACTTTTTATATTTTTATTCTTGTCTATAAATGGTAGTAATTCTGGTATATATTTTGTTTCTAATATATTATCATTAATAATATAATCTAATACTACTTTTGTATTTGGGCACTCTTTTATTAAGATGCTTATTACATTAGATTGATCTATTGGCGGTATACTTCTTAATGAGCTCTTAAAGGTATCAATCTTTTTAGTATCTTCTGGAGTATATTTAGATTTATCGGCAGGTATTTCAGATAATTGTTTTTTTATAGTTTCAATAACATTATTTTGTGCTGCACTTATTGAGAATTCATATGAAAGAAATGGAGAGAAAAAGTTATTAGAAAATAACATATTTACACTATACTATAAAAAGATTACAAAAAGATTATCTTGATTATTTTTAATCTTTATATTAAAATAGTTCTCCTGTATATAAATTATATCTTTTATCATAATGCGCGTCTAAAAATATAAAATAATAAAATATTTTTAATTTATTTATTGTATTTAAAGGAATAATTAATTGATAAGAACCTTGATATCATCTAAAAAACATTGCTTTTTGAGATGAAGTAAGATTTTTATAAGCATCTCTATTTTCTTGAAATAACAAATAAAATGATTCAAATTCTTTTATGTCTTTCCAGTTTGGTTGTAAAGAATATTTATATTCTTTTATTGTTTTTGTTCGAGTTATGGTTTATAAAAATTAATATTAAATTCTGCACTATGTTTCTTTAATAATTCAAAATGTAATCTCCAGTGTATTTCATCTTGAGAGGCTCTGCAAATACGATCATCTGTTATCAGATTCTTACAACATTGTGATAATAAATCATATATATCTGAATCTATATTTTTAGATCATTCATTGTTTATTCTGTGCATAATGCAGCTAATATATCTATACTAAAAGAAAATTTATCTTTGTTGATCGTATTCAAATTATTCTAAGCAACACCAGGATATTTTTAATTCTTCCTTAAATGATTATTTATATTTAAAATAGTATCATTTATGTGATCTTTGGTGAAAAAACTATCTTTTGAATTAGGTATATACTACTCATATATTTCTTTTTTATTTCGAATTTCATTCCATATTTCTTTAATGACTGCTATAGATTGTTCTACGCTTTTTTGATGTAGGTTCTTTTGGAGCTGGTGGTATAGGATCTTTTGGAATTGGTTGGTCTTTTTTTGATTTAGGTATATTATCAGTAGGCAAAAGTTTTCTTGTCAAAAAAGATAATATAGGTAAGTAATCTTTATTATATTTATAACTAGTTATACAATATATATAAAATATAATATTATTGTATATAAAATTGAAAAAGTTATATAAAAAATAAAAAAACATATATAATATATATATTTTTTATTACTATAAATTTTATGAAAAACTATAATGTGTGTGAACAGGTAGTCTTGGGATATTTGGCATAGAGTCTAATCTGTTCTTTGATTTTAACTCTTTATCATATTCAATTGTTTTAATAACAGTCTTAATAACACGTCCATATTTCTGAGTATTTGAATTATATATATAATAAGAATGATCATCTGTTGTAATATCAACAATATTTCCACATCTTTGAGTCCCAAGATTATATACTCTGTTACCAGTATTTAGAATAGTATATCTATATGTTTGAGTATTTTCTGGTTTACTATTATATCTAGGTTGATCAGATTGAGTATTTTCTTGACTACTATAAGACCTATATTTCACTTCATTGTTATTTTTTAAAGATAAATCATTAGTTAAATTATTTGATGCTGTATTCGTAACGATACTTTGGAATATCATGTTTTTTGACTCAATAACATGATCTTTAGTAAAATTACTATCAATACTTTTGTTACTACTATTGTCTTCTTGTAATTGTTGTAAATTCTTATCAAATTGATGTTGATTAATTTGCCCATATTTTAATTTTTTATATAAAGATTGCTTGGTTAATGACAAAAATTTTTTTGCTTGATACCTCACATTACAATAAAGTAAAAAATTATTATTTAAAAATGTTGTAAAAATATTTTGGAATGATACAAATAATATCATATTTAAAATGATAAATGATAAAAGTTAAAAATTAGTTAAATTTCTAATTAATTATTTCTTTTTAGTATATAATAATACCCCTGTTATTGTCCCTGTTATTATACCAATAACAATTACTACTCCTACCATCCAACTAATTATTGATGAACTATTCTCTTCTTCCTCTGGTGTTTGCTTACTATTATCTTTATTATATGATTCTTGTGTTGGTGCGGTATTTTCTATGATCTTCTTTTTTGATTCTTGTTCTAATGCAACTGTTTGATCTTCTTTTTTTTTCCTTTTTTGTTTTACTTTAGTTTCTCTTTCTAGGTTTCCCGCTTTATTAACATTTCCTATTGTTTGTTTCTCTTTGTTATTATCTAGTTTTGTTTGACTATCTAATGTTGCTTGTTTTTGTCTTTGTGTTTTGTTTTGAAATTGTATTGATTGTGTTTTCTTTGCTTGCTTTTTTGATTGATATTTTTTGTTTTCTTGGTTATCATTTTGTGTTTCAGAACTTTTTTGATCTTTTTCTGTTGTAGAATGCTTAGTTTCAGAACTTTTTTGAGCTGTGTGCTTATCAAAACCTACTATGCTATTATTATTACTAATAATGGTATCATTATCTTCTATACTGTATTCTTCGCTGCTACTATATTCTTCTGGCGTCGTCAATTGATGATTGTTTGCTTCTTGAGTCGCTTCAGTGTATCTGTCAGCATCTTGTGTGTTGCTTGTATCTTGTTCTTCATCTATTATCATTTGATTATCTNNTACTGCTTAGTTTGCGATTATACATATCTTCTACTGCTAGAAATACTTCAACTGGTCTAGGTAAATGATAACTTGGTTGATATGTTTTATATAATATTAAACTATGTTGATATAATACTGATTCAAATTTTGTATTTAATTGATCTATTTTGGTAGTTCTAAAAATAATAGCTAAATATATAATAAATGTATCTAAATTCATATTTTGTGAGTTTAATACATGTTTGAATAAATCGGTAATAGGTGCCTGATTTAAGGCTTCCATATTAGCGGTAATGTCTTGTTTACCTGTTCCAACTGCATTAGATATAGATGTTATAAAACTCTTTTGTCCGATCTTTATTTGTGTTTTCATAAATGTTATTAAATAAGATATACACTCTTTTTTGCCTTTTGGGGATAAAGATACAAATAACTCTAATACACTTGTTGGATTTTTTATTTTATGATTTGTACTTGCTACTAAAGAAGTGAATATTGTAGTTTGATTTTTTGGAGATCCAAATGGCAAAATGTCACAAGAAGTTTCTGATGCTTTATCTAATATCTTATCTGCAACTTTAGATAATTCTTGCATATTACTAAAAATAGGTTGTTCTGTTCCTTTAACAAATATAAATTTAAGTACATCTATTGATGTATTATCATCCTTTGTTATATCTAATAGAAATTTTTCCATCTTTATTGATGGATCTTTTTTAAGAGTTTTCCAATTAATTTCATTTGGAGTCATCATAAAATTGCTAATAGAATTTTTTGTAGCTTCTTCGGAAAATGAAGCAAGTATATTTTTTGTGCAATGAACTTTAAATATCGCAAATAATGAAAACATATTCGGACTATATATAATAAATGTTACATTAATCTTAATTTTGATATTAAATAAATAATATATAATTTCCGGATATAAAAAAACTAATAACTTATATATTTTTTATATTATTATTATTATATGTTTGAAAAAATTTATAGTATGTCAGGTTTAAATAAAACAAATGATCTTTATCTATGTGAAATATTCAATATGATAGAATCGCTAAAAAACATAGATACAACAAATATACCTCCTTTTGAAAGAGATTGGATTAATATACAATTAAGAGATGATGTGATAGAAAATGAAGATTTAATAAACATAAATCAATATATAGAAATTGTACCTGTATTATGAATCATATACCTATTTTATGCGAAGAATTATCTTATTGTTTAACTCAAATACCTTCAGGTCATGTAATTGACTGTACTTTTGGTATGGGAGGACATAGTCGTATCTTCTTAGATTATAACTGGAAAGTTACTGCTTTTGATCGCGATGAATCTGTTAAACAATATTTACCTAATCACTCTAATTTTAATTTTATAAATGATAAGTTTAGTAATATTAATAAATATAATTTAAATGCAGATTTAATATTCGCTGATCTTGGTATGTCTACAATGCAACTTACAGGCAACAGAGGTTTTAGTTATTTAACTAATGATTCTTTAAATATGTGTATGGGTTTTAATGATGTAACCGCTGTAGATATTCTAAATAATAGCACAAAATCAGAACTATTGCAAATATTTAAAAACGGAACAGACTTACCAAATGTCACTAAATATGCAAATAATATTGAACAATTTCGATGTGCTAAAAAAATACTTACAACTTTTGATTTAAGAGATGCTTTAAATACTCAAAATTATAGTGTTTTATCTCAATGTTTTCAGGCGATTCGCATTGCTTGTAATAATGAAATATATGAACTTTCATCTCTTTTAAAAAATACTTGCTCAAATATGATGATTATTACATTTCATTCAGATGAAGATCGTCCAGTTAAACATAATTTCGAACAATCTCCTTTTTTTGGATATTTTCTTCCAAGTGAAGATGAAATAAAGAATAACATTAAATCAAGATCAGCAAAATTAAGATTTAAGTTTAAAAATTCTTTTATTATACCAGCCAATTTTAAACATAAGATTTATAAATAAAGGTTTTTATTTTCAATAAAATT
>DCST01000050.1 GCA_002325765.1 bacterium UBA1459
AGCGAAGAAAATGAATCAATACATCAAATTAAAAGTTCTATAAAAAATGCTGATTTAGCAACTATTTGTGTTGGATCAAAAATTGGAGGTAAATCACTCGTATTTCAAATTTTTCAACTTACTGAAAGAATTTTAACCTTAGTAAATCATAATAAACAAAATCCAAAAGATGTTGATTCTTCTAGATCACTATTAACTATTGTTAGTAAAAGAAAAGAATTATTAAATACTCTTAAAAGAATTGATCTCGAAGCTTATAATTTTGTAATGAAAATTATCTCTGCTGGAATGGCCCAAAAAGTCTAAAATTAATAATTTCTTAATTATATAATTCTGATATGGATCTTAACCAAGTTAGCATATCTGATAAAGTACAAATTTATCAACAAAAAAATCGGCATTATATTATTTCATATGATATCTTTAAATCATATTCTAATATACTAAAAAAAGATCAGTTTGATGGATATATATCTATTATTAATAGTTTAATTGAAAAATATTCAAGTAGTTTATATAAACATTTTTTACAATATAATAGTTTTGACTCATATCAGGTTAATTCTCTTGATGTATATGTTGCAATTGTATTATTAAAGAAAATATCTCAGGCTTCTGAGCCCAAGTTCTCTGAAGATGTGATTAAAATAACAAAATGTTACTATGGAGGTAATATATGAACTATCTTTTATCTAAAAAACAAAGCATATTAGCAGTTCAATCTAGATTATTAAGTACTAATACCATAAAAGATATATCTATATATACAAAAGAAGAGATTTTAGAATTTTTACCAGATACTCCATATCTTCTTATTGAACAAACAAAAATATCATTTTATAATTTATTAAAAAGATTTAGAATAGATATTAGGTTATCTTTTCATACAAATAATTATAATATAGAGGATTTATTTAGTTGGGCTGCTTTTTGTGATAAAGTTAGGCAACAAAAACCATTCTGTATATCTAATTATAATAAGTCTCATGATTTAAATTCATGTAACATTGAAGGATTCTTTTTTATACCAGAAGATAATTCCGAGGCTGAAAATGTATGATATGACTGAAGATGATTTTCTTGAAGAAATGTTAGATGAAGAGAAGTTGTTTGCTGTTATAGATAAATATTCTTTAATAATATAATATCTGATTGTTTTTTATTGATACATAATTTATTGACACATAATACACTCATCGCTTATATTAGTTGATAGGGCAGAAGATGGATTTACTTGAGCCTGCCCATATAAGTAATAAAGAGTACTTAGTCCTAGTTTCCATGCGTAAATATGCACATCTAATAAATACTGGCGAGATACAGGTGTTTTGAAAAATAAGTTTATTGACTGGCTTTGATCTATATCTCTATCAGCTGCCATTTCTAACAATGTTTTTTGATCAATATCAAATGGTCCTTTAAATATATTAAAATCTTTTTCATTAACATATTTCTTAAGATTTCCGCTCGCTATATCTAACCAAATTTCACTACTACTATTGATTTTACTTTTTAAATATTGATTAATATATAGATGGTTACCTGTATGATCTTTTCTTATAAACGCAGGATCTCTTGGCTCTATAGATGGAGAAACTCCTAATATTGTGGAAATATTTGATGTTGGTGCAATTGCTCTTGTATATGCANNGTTTTGAATAAAGTGCATCTTCACATGGCCCCAATATTTCTCCTAATTTTATTGTAGCTTTATTTATTGCTTCTGAGCATTTATTAATACAATATTGATTTAATAATTTGCCTTCATCAAAAGCTACTCCTTTTTGCTGTAAATATGAATGTAATCCTACAAATCCTATACCAATACTTCTTGATTTATGTGCAGTATATATACTTCTATATACTGGATGATTTGTAATTTTTGCATAATTTATTGCTTCTTTTTCCTTAATTCTCATTTTTTTAGCGTATCCAAATTCAGGTATATATATATCTCCTATTTTCTTATAAGGAGTATCTACTATAAATAATGTAATTACATTATCCAGAAATTGTACTAAATCTTGCATAAATATATCTATATCTTTTTCAAATTCATCAAATTTATCTAAATTAATAGAAGACAAACAACAAATTTCCGTTCTCATATTATTTTCATTATCTATTCCTGTAGGTAATGTAATTTCTGTACATAAATTTGATATATTAATTTGTAGTCCTTTTTCTTTTTGAAACTCCTGTATTTTTTTGTTTGCATTATCTTTAAATAGTATAAATGGCTCTCCTGTTTCTAATCTCATATTTAATATCTTTAAAAACAATGATCTTGCCTTTATTTTTTTAATAATATATGTATCTTTTAATACCCAATCTTTATCATAAATTACTGAGTGCATAAACTCATCTGATATTACTACTGCATGATGTATATATGAAGGTATTTGCAAATCAATATCTATACCAGTTTTTGGTTTTCTCATCTCAATAAAGTTTTCAATATCAGGATGATCTACACTTAAATATGCACATAAGGATCCGATTTTTCTTACTGTTCCTANNATATATGGTATTACTCCAGATGATTTACTACCACTTATAATACTTGACCAATCTGTTCCTAATCCTCCTCCTAAATGAGATACATACATAGTTTCTGTAATTAAATTTTGTATATCATTTTCTTTTGCCTCTGATAAAAAGCAAGAAATAGGTCCTCCAACATACTTATTATCGATTGGAGCATTTCCTACAATTGGAGATGATGGAAGAAACCATTCTTTTTTTAAATATGAATAAATTCTTTCTGCATGTTTTTCATCTTCGCTATATAATTTAGCTATAGTCCATAAACTATCTTTTTCTGTACATATATTAAATCTCTCTTTAATTTTTCTTTGAGCTATCTCTTGAGG
>DCST01000056.1:0-30158 GCA_002325765.1 bacterium UBA1459
AGTGAAAGACCATCAGAAGGCAGAGGCTTTGGTGGAGATAGAGACGGTGGATCATTTAGATCAAGAAATTCATTTCAATCATCCGAAAATCCAGAACTAGTAATTAATAAAATACATACTAAAAATGATATTAAATTTCATATTATAGATGAAAATTCTATATTTAAAAATGGTAAGTTTAATTATCATTTTAAAAATGAATCTCTAAAAATATGTTTTACTCATCCAAGTGCAAATAATGATCCAACAAGTAGAATGTTATTTGAATCATTAGAGTTTATTGGAGATAAATATCTTACATATGAAGTAGCTTTATCATTATTTAAGAATGGATGTAATAATCCTGAGGAGTTTAGTTTACAAACAGCAAACTATGTATGTAATGAAACATTATCAAAAGTCTGTCAAGATATATTTATAATTGAAATTCAATATACAGGAGAATTAAATGAAACAATATTAGCTGATTGCTTTGAAGCTATTATAGGAGCATTGATTATAGATGGAGCATCTCCTTATAAATTATTTGCAGAATTATTACCAACTTTTCAAAAATATTTAAAAACAGAAGCTAAAAGCCCAAGAAATATTATTCAAGAATATTTAATAGATAGTAATATTATTTATACATATCAAGAAAAAGATAATGAATTTATTTGTGATTTATCTGCTACAAGCGAAAATAATAATTACAGTACAACAGGAGTTGGGGTAAGTAAAAAAGAATCAGCTGAAAATGCAGCATATATTCTAGCAAAACAATTATTATTAATATAATATTTATGTTATTATAATCATTATGGACGAATTATTTCAAGAAGAAGAATCCATCATTGTGTCAACAGGATCACAGAAATTAATCACAAGACGTGGTTATGAAGATCTAAAACAAGAGCTTGCTAGACATCAACAGGAAAAAAGTGAATACTTAATTAGATTAGAGGAAGCTAGATCACATGGAGATCTTTCTGAAAATGCAGAGTATACAGAAGCTAAAGAAGGATTACGTAATCAAGAAAGTATGATTAATGAAATTACAATGACATTATCTATGTGTCAGCCAGTAGATCATATTGAACCAAAAAATACAGCAGATTTTGGAGCAGAAGTAACACTTGAAATTAAGAATCAAGATAATATTTCTCAAAAAATATATGTGATGGTCGGTGAAGGCGAAGGCGATATGTTTTCATCAAATAGAATTGCAATTAACTCTCCTTTAGGTAAATTATTAATTGGCAAATCTATAAATTCTACTTTTAGTTTTAATAATAAACAATATAAAGTATTATCTATTGTTTATGATGATAAGAACATTTTGCCAATCTCTAAATAAAATATGTTATCATAATTTATATTGGAAAATAGTTTAACGGTAGAACATCAGACTCTGGATCTGAAGATTTTGGTTCGATTCCAAGTTTTCCAGCATTTTTTATTCAGAATAATTATTTATATATCTTATATTTATCAGTTACATAATTATAAATTTTAATAGTAGGAATATTTTCTGTATTATTATTTCACTCTTCTTTATATCTTATAAATAAATTAGAAAATTTTTCTTATTTTGTGATTATAATATCATTTCTATTTTTTTATAATATAAACCACATGCTCTTTTTCAATCTTGTGATTATAATACAATACACAGATTTTGCATTTGTTTTTCTAATAATTGTATATTTATAATATATAATTTATAAGGATTAAGTTTATAATGTAATTGTCTATTATCTTATGCAAAAAGATAATGATGCTAAAAGAAGTATTATACCTCTCATCTTCTCTATATTTCCAAAAAATATAATTTATTATGTTTATATTTAAATTTCTGAATTCTTTAAAAGAGATAAATAATAATCTGGTTTTTGAGCAACTTCGACTTCTATTTTTCTTTTTCTCCATTTAAATGTTTTTAATAATTTGGTCTTTTCTGATATTTTAAATGAGTTATATATTTTGTGAGTATCACATCCTGTTTGATATGTTAGGCATCCACTCGTTAATTTTAATATTTTTTGCTTACTATTATATTTTATCAAACAATATTGCATCAAGTATCATATAAATATCTTTATTGTTTTTATTATAAACGTCTTTATCTGTATATATAATTATAATCTTCTTATTAATTTTTATACAATATCTACGGCATGGATATGCATCCAAAGCTATTGTAATAAAATAATGATTAGATACATATTATATTCTAACTCTTGTTTATTACAAGAATATCCTCTTATCAAAGACAATTTATTATTAAATATATATATACTATCATTAGATCCATAAAGATAAAATTCTGGATATCATTTTAATTATGAACATTTTGTCTCTTTTAAAGTTTTAAATAGATTATCGAAAGATATATATTATTAAAGAATTGAAGGTTTCATGTTGCTACAAATACGAAATTAATACATAAAGGAAATATTTAAATGATGGTAAAAAAGTAATTTTATGATTGAATTTATCTGCTACAATTATCTTCTGTTATTGTTGTTTATTAGTAATATATTATTATCTTATTTACATAACACCATTATGAGGCTTAATTATAAGTACTGTAATATTGCCTATTTTGTATAATTTACGAAAAAATAATGAATCTCAGATCTTGAGTCACTTGTTAATATTGGGTGAGGTTTTATCAAGATATAATTTATACTCTCCGTCTGTATTAAATCTTGAACAACTAAACTAAGATTGTCCCACTCTTGTTTCTTACTTTTTCTAAATTAATTATCTGTTTGTTTTAATGAACTGCGTAAAATTTTCTCTTAAATAATTCTTTATCATCTCTATGAGTACGCATATGATCATAACTTGTAAATAAATATTTTTCAAGATTTGATGCAAATATTAAGATTATTTTTAGTAACATAAGTTATTATATTAAATTTTATACATAGTAAATAACATTTTATTTATATTAAGTTTTTCTCCAAGTATTGCTTCTATGTATTTTAATAGTGATAATATTTCCTGAAATATTTGTTGCGCTAAATCAAGATTAGACCATATTTTATTTTCTTCAACATAACTATTAAGATCATTTGCCCATTCAATTATTAGGTTTATACATAAGTTAATATCATATTTTTCTATTGAATATTTAATTTTACTTTCTCTATCATAAGTTATATGATGATTTTCAATAGTAATATTATGTTTTAATAATATTGATAATACTCTATAATGCAAATTAGAAATTTTATTTACTAAATAAGTATTATATATATTAATTATTTGATTTAAATCAAATTGTTTATCACTAGATATGAGATTAGTATATATAAAACCAAATCTAATAATCTCAATATTTATTATTTCTAGCAAGTTTTCTGCCATAACAACATTACCTTTGCTTTTTGACATTTTCTCATTATCAAATAACCACCAATTATGTACTAATAAATGATCAGCTATTTTTATATCTGCTGCCATAAGTATAGCAATAAAGTGAACACCATGAAAAATTAAAATATCTTTACCCACAATTTGTAAAATATGAGTTTTATCTTTCCATTCTATCAAATAATTTAAAAGAGCATCAAACCATACATAAATAGTATGATCATCATCGGGTGTTTTAATACCCCATGACTTATCAGATCTTGAAATACATAAATCTCGATATTCTATAGAAATAAAACCTAAACACTCATTTGCTCTATTTTCAGGTATAAGAAATTTGTCATTTGCTTTATAAAAATCAATGATCTTCTGTTGTAATATAGATCCTTTAAAGAAATAGCAATCAAATTCCTGAAATGTAACTGTACTACCTGTAGGTGCATATAATATATCATCATTTCTAATTATTTCTTCTTCTTTATAAAAGGTTTCATCTGATATTGAATAATATCCCGCATATTTACCTTTATATATGTAACCTTTTAATTTTAATAAATTCCAAAAATCGCATACAAGATCTTTATGCTCTTTATCTTCTGTAAAAATCCATTTATCATATTCAATACGATATTGTTGAGCTATTTGTTGATATTTATCATTTTTATTATTTAAATAACTAATAATATCTGAACCTGCTGCTTTTGCTGCTTTATTACCATGAACATCTAATCCTGTTAAAAAAGTAACATTATATCCAATAAGTTTATGTAAACGACTTAGCACATCACCCAAAATCATAGTATATAAGGTACCTATATGAGGATTATCATTTGGATAAAATATTGGAGTTGTTATAAGTATATTTTTCATAAAATATATTATGTGATTTTTAATATAAATTGATTATCAAAATAAATATAATCTCCATATATACTAATTTTACTATGATATATTTTATTAAATATCTCTTTATTAATACTGGCAACTTTGTTGTTTTGAATAATAAAATATCTATCTCCTTGTTTGATAATAATATTATTAGGTAAATATATATATATATTATTTAAATTAAAATATTCAAATTGATTATTATATTCAATTAAGAAAGTACTATTACTCTTATATACTTTATATAGATCATTATTTAATATAAGTTTAAACATCATATTTGTTATATCTACTGTATCTTCATATTTATCTTTATAAAGCTCATGCATTTTAATCATAGAACTAATATAATCATGAGAAAAATTATTTCTATTTATATATTCTTTTTCAAAATATGACATGTTAAAATTATCTTTCTCAATATTATCTATATACTTATACAAAATACTCTGAACATCTAAATCTAGAGTGTTATAATATTTATAATACTCTTTCATATAGTAGTCAATATCCGATAATAAATTCATTAATTTTCTTAGTTTATCTGCATCTTCTAATGTAATTTTATCTCCAAAATAAATAAGAAAATAGTATATATATTTAGACATGTTTATAGGTTTATAATTTTTATAAAAGTATATTAAATGAGCGAGAAAAAATACATATAAAATTATTATTAATAAACCTGTATGCTTAATAAATAATAAATCAAAAACTATGTATAAAATTAAAGAAAGACTAAAAGCATATTGATAAACTTTATTATTAAATAAAAAAGTTTGAGGTCTTCCTATATATAATGATAAAGCATAAATAAGCATACGCAATTATATAGTATAAATATAAATAAAAAATTTCATATAATTATTATTATGGGAATCAGACTAAGAACATTAAATAATTTACCAAGAATAAGAAAACATGGATTTAGAGCAAGAATGCATTCTAATTCACGTATTATTAATCGTCGTAGAGCAAAAGGAAAAAAAACTCTTGCAGCTATATAAAGGACTTAAATCTATAAGAGTACATCGCGCAATTAATATGTGCGGATATACTCATAAAACAGATTTCTTCTCTATAAAGTATTTATTTAATTTTAATAAATATATAAATAATATAAAAATAAAAAAAAANNATATATAAATAATATAAAAATAAATGAAAAAAAAAAGATGATACTTAGTAGTTTTTTTGATCATTATTATAATAACTATAATACTCAACTTACAATTATTATCTCAAAAAAAATACTTAATAAAAGCGTACAAAGAAATAGGTTAAGAAGACAAATCAAAGAAGCATTACGATTATATATTAATTCTAGTATTAAAATATTTGCAAAAATATATATAAATATTAAAATTGATTGGCAAAGTATAATAACTTATATTAAAGAACTAGCAGAATATTTAAATAATAAATATAAAAAATATACAGAAATATTATAATATAAACTTATGGCAACCAGTAAAGCGGGAGGCTCGGTTCGTAATGGTAGAGACTCCCAACCAAAGTTTTTAGGTCTAAAAGTAGGAAATAATCAATATGTAATAGCAGGCAATATCTTATTACGTCAAAGAGGTAATAAAATATATGCAGGCAAAAATGTTGGAGAGGGTAAAGATTTTACTTTATTTGCTCTTGCAAATGGTGTGGTATCNNTGGTATCCTTTAGAAAGGGATATAAAAGAAGAAAGTTTATGGATATTACATAAACTATCTTATTATTTATTATAATTGTTATTTTATTTAATTATTATTTTATTTGTTTACATTTTTTATTTAATTTTTAACATATTATTTGATAACATTATTCTGGAGTCTTTAAAAAATATGAAAAAAACAATTGCAATTATAGTCGGAGTGCTTTTATTAGCATTAATAATCTTCCTAGCTTTTTTTTCTGGAGGAAAAAGCGCAAACACAATTACAGTAGCTGTAAATCGTGGTGTACCAGGTGTATGTTATGCTAATACTGATCAGGAGTTTAGTATCGTTAGTAGAGTTGGTAATGNNGAATTACAAAAAGAAGTAAAATTTAAATCAGTGCCAGATTTGATGGATGCAGTAGATATGGTAAGAAAAAATAATGCTGACATAAGTATAGCTGGTATGTCAGGCGATGAACAAAGAATGAAAGATATTGAATCAAAATATCCAAATACTCATTGTATACCATATAGCATATCAGAAATTTATACAGTATCAAATACTATCGATAAAAACAAAAAAGAAATAATATATGGAGGTCAAGCTGGCACAGAAAATGCAAAAGCATTAGACAAATTTGTACAAACAAATAAAAATATTAAAGTACAACTTTTTCCAACAGAACAAGATGTAATTAATGCTCTTAATAGTAAAATAATTGATATTTGTATCATTGATAGCACAAATATTGATAATATTAAAAATATATTTAAAGCTTGTACAGTTAAAAAATTTATAATTCAACACAATAATAGTTACTTTTTTATTGTAGTAAATACTAAAAATGATAAAATCATAACTGCTGTTCAAAAAGTTGTAGATGATTTAAAAAAACCTATTAAAAAATCAAATACTCAAAAAGCACAAGTTAAGAAATAATATATATAAAGTCATATAATTATAATATGACTACAGAACAAAAAAATATTTTAAAACAATTNNTGTTTCAATGATCGAATGTAAAAAAGCACTTGATGAAAATAATTGGAATATACAGTTAGCATTTAAGACTATAAAAAAAAATAGTATTTCAGCATATCCAAAAAAATCAGATAGAATATCAAACTTTAGAGTAATATATCCTCAAAAACAAGATAATAAATTATATTATTTAGCAGTAAGTTGTGAGACAGATTTTGTTCAAAGAAATGATCAGTTTCTTATTAGTATTACAAATATTGTAAATAGCTGGATTGATAATAATCATATTGATAATGAATCTCTTTATTTATTAGCTTATCAATTTCAAGAAAATATTAAAATTATAGAAGCTAATACTATAGATTTAGATTTATTTGATGTATTTGGTTTTGATCTAATTGGTACATCATATACAACAAGAACACAAACTTTATTTTATGAAAAATTAGGTATATGTACTAAAGGTATAGCAAATCAAAATGAAGCAAATATTTATAATAGAATATCAAACAATATAAGAGTTATCAAATAAATAATCAGTAACTATTTCATATCCAGTATTTGTAACAAGTATTGTACGCTCAAATTGAGCTGAATAAGAATTACAAGTAGCAGTCCATTCATCTTTTAAAATCTTAATACGAGAATATGACTGCATAAGCATTGGTTCAATAGTTATATACATACCTTCTTTTAATTGAGGTCCAGTATTTCTTACTCCATGAAAAGGTATTTGAGGATCAAGATGTAAAGCTAATCCTATACCATGACCAGCAAAATCTTTTACAATATAGAATCCATGTTTTTTAGCTGTGCTTTCCATAATATAACCTAGTGTACCAACGTGTACTCCTGGTTTTATAGCTTTAATTGAATTTGTCATTGATTCATATGCAGCATTTACAAGTTTTGCATGTATAGGTAACTTAGGCTTACCTATAATATATGTATAACAATTATCTGAATAATAACCATCTTTCGAACAACAAATATCTACACTGACAATATCACCTTCTTTTATTATCATTTTAGAATTAGGTATACCATGACATACTACTTCATTAATAGATAAACAGATTGATTTAGGAAAACCATGATAATTTAAAGCTGCACTTTTTGCTCCATAAGCATTTAAATAGTTTTCACAGAATTCATCTATTTGAATACCATTTATACCTGGTTTTAAATAAGATTTTAACTCTTCAATAAGATTAGATGCAATTTTACCGACTGCAAACATTTTATTCTTATCTAAATTCATTTTGTAAATGAGTAAATACCATCTAATTTCTTAAGTTTCTTATCATGAGATGTATTAATAACAATTTGATTAGACCATGCATTATGTGAATCTAGGCCAGATGATAGATTAATAGGTTTATCATATTTGGAAAAGACAGTAAATTTCGCCTTACCTGCAATTAAAACTGTAACTATGTTTTTCTTAGGATGTATATCTTTCTTCATAATATGTATTATATAATATTACTTATATATTAGATAGTATAATATTAGAAAATATGACAATGATAATGCTCCAAAATAAAAACAAAAAATGTTATAATGTATTACTAAACTTAAAATAGTAAGTATTTTAAAAAATGTATATTTCTGTAAACATAATGATAAAAATAATATGAATAAATTAATAAAAAAATATATATAATTGTGATTAAAGAAAGTATTATTTGTTGGAGTATAAGTATTATATGAAATAAATAATAAAAATATAATCTTAAAAAGATCTATTGTATCTGTAAAATTATTGATAAGAGTACTAAAAATATCTAACATGTAATTTAATTATAAGCATTGATTTTGTAAAATATACTAAAAAAAAGGCTATATTATTTATATGATTATAACAAGATTTGCTCCTTCTCCTACAGGATCTCTTCATTTAGGTAGTTTAAGGGCAATATTACTTCCTTACTGCACAGCAAAAAAAAATAATGGTAAATTTATTTTACGTATAGATGATACCGATACAGCTAGATCAGATAATAAATATGTAGAAGAAATTAAAGAATCATTAGAATATTTACATGTAGATTATGATATTTATTTTAAACAATCAGAACGTATATCAAGATATGATGAAGTATTTTCAAAACTTATTGAACAAGAATATGTATATGCTTGTTATGAAACAAAAACAGATTTAGATTGGTATAAAAAATCCGGTAAAACTATATTTGATAAAAGCAGTAGATTTAAAAATACAGGAGAATTATACTGGAGATTTGAATTAAAACAAGTATCATATCATCTTAATGATCTAATATTAGGTAATTTATCTTTTAATAAAGAATGGAGTGATCCTATACTTAAAAAACCAGATGGATCGTATTCATATATTTTTACTTCAGTTGTAGATGATATTGATTATAATGTAACACATATTATTAGAGGATCTGAGCATACAAATAATGCTGTTATTCAACAGGAAATAGGTAATGCAATATTAAAAAACTGGCAAGTAGAATGGGCTCATTTCTCGCTACTTAAGGAAACAGATGGTAGAAAAATGTCTAAAAGAACAAATGATTCAATTTACGTTAAAGATATATCTAAAAAATATGAGTATCAAACATTTTATTCAATATTTACTTCTTTAGGTACAAGTAAGTCTCAATTAATTAGCGCGAATCAGGAAAGTTATATTCATTACTGCGATTTACATAGTTTTTCTAAAAGTAGTCAAGTATTTGATATACAAATCTTAGATAAAACAAATGCTAAAATATTAGCAATTACAAATGAAAATGATAAATATTGGAATCTTTTAAGAAACAATATTACATTTAGATCAGAATTTGATATTAAAAAAAATCAAATACTTTCAATATTAAACGTAGAAAATAAGTATCATTATCTCTTAAATATAGATAATATAATAAATTATATTAATGAAAAAACAAATAAAAGAGAATATTGTCAAGCATTTTATATGTATATTTTTCAAACAAATACAGGTCCAGTTATTGCAGATATAATAAATGCGATTAAAATATAAAAATTATATATAAGAATAAAAAAAATATGATATTATTAATATATAGATAGATGACTGAGCGGTTTAAAGTACCGGTCTTGAAAACCGGCGTAGGTAACACTACCGTGGGTTCGAATCCCACTCTATCTGGACTAATCTTCCAAAATGCCAATTTTGTTTTCTTGACATCTGCCAGCATATTCAACTAATATTTGTGTTTTATTTTGCTCANNTAATTTCTCTTTTTTGGTTATAGAGAAAATAAGTATATCTTACATAAGATAATAATAAACCACTTGGTACCATAACTTGAATAAATATATTGATACTTAATAAGCATTGCATAAAGGATCTAAAATTCAAATATTTTCTAAATTTATAATAGTAATAATAATATATAAAATATAATGAAAAATATGATTTATATATTTCTAGAATATTTTTTATATTTCTTTTTATAAACATAATAAATTATGCCAAAATAAATATAGAGGAAATAAAAAAATGAGAATATCTGGTAGAGTTTTACCAATAAACAAGAGAATTACAATTGCTCTAAGATATCTTAGAGGAGTTGGTCCAACATTAGCAAAACAAATTTGTGTAGATTTAGATATAGATGAATCTATAAGAGTTAAGGACTTAAGTCCGGAAATTGCAAAGAAAATTGAGGAATATATTGATGAAAAAGAATGGTTAGTTGAAGATAATTTAAAGAATTATGTAACTTTAAATATTCGTAGGTATATTTCAAATGGATCCTATAGAGGAAAAAGACATAGATTAGGATTGCCGGTTAGAGGACAAAATACTAAAACAAATGCTAAAACTACTCGTAAAAGAGTGAAAAAAGGCTAAAAAGGAGTAGAATTGATTATGGCTAAGATAATAAAAAAAAAGAAGCATATTACAAAAGTGCCAAATGCTGTTCTTTATGTAAATTCTCGTCCAAATAACACTATTCTAAGTTTAGCAAGTACAAATGGTAATGTAGTATCTCAAGTATCTTGTGGTAGTGCAGGATTTAAGAACTGTAAAAAATCATCTCCATATGCATTAAAACAAGCTATCAATATTATGCTATCTAAAATGACTGATCATTTAGTACAAATTTTATCAGTTATTATAAGAGGTATTAATATGCCAGTTGATTTATTTACCATGCTACAAAAAAGCGGTATTCAAGTAACATCTATTGAATATGATACTTGTATTGCTTATGGCGGAACAAGACAACCTAGAATGAGGAGAACATAAGAGTATTATGCCTCGAATAAAAAAACCATCAGAACTATCAAAAAATACAGATAGCTATGAAGAGAAAAATAGTAAAAAAGTTTATCAATATAAACAAAATGAGAAGTTTCAGTATATTAATAACAGAAAACCTATGTTATTATCTATTATAAAATCAGATGATACAATTGGAGATGTATATGAAAACGAAACTATTCTACATTGTGAAATAGGTATGGGTCATACAGTTGCTCATGCTTTACGTAGAGTATTATTAAGTAATTTTCTAGGTATGGCACCTGTTGCAATTAGAGTAAAAGCAGTAAATAAAAATAAAACTACCTATGCTCAACATGCACTTTCAGTGTTACCTGGTATTTCTGAATCAATAATGGATCTAATTTTAAATATTAGACAAATTAATGTACAAGAAATTAAAGAAAAAAGTACTAATAATACAGAAAAATCAAATAGTATGTTTCTAGAAGAGGAAGATAGTTCAGATGAATATAAAATCTCAATTATCGGATCTAATGCAGGAGAATTAACGGCATCTAACGCCTTATCAGTTGTAAGTGATACATTAGATATTATGAATAAAGATGTACATATTGTAACTCTTGATACTGATACCTTTTTATATATAGATATTTGTTATGGTAAGGGTTATGGAGCAGCTAGATCGCATGAACATAAATTCAAACCAAGTTTACCAGAAGGATATATACCAATAGATAGTTGGTTTAGTCCCGTAAAAACTTATAAATATATAGTTGAGGAACAAACAAGTCAGGTAAATCATTATGATAAAGTAACAATTAATATTTCATCATCAGGAGAGGATCCAAATAAATTACTACAACAAGCATCATTTATATTAACCCAACAGTTTAAAGTGATTGCAAAAGAGACAAGTGTAGATATGGAAAGTTCTAATGATAATCAAATTAATAGCTTCTTATTTGAAACAGAAATTAAAAATATGGCATTTCNNAAATTAGAACAAAAAATTGTTTACAGCAAAATAAAATTTATTACTTATATGAACTTGTTCGTATGAGACCTGAAGATTTATTAGTATTACCTGGATTCGGCGAAGGCTGCTTATCAGATGTATTTAAAGTATTGCATGAGATAGGCTTTGACTTAGATATGAAAATACCAAATAGGAGTAAATAAATGAAAAAATTAAGTAGAAGATCAAATCACAGAAAAGCATTAAGAATTAATTTAGCGAAAAGTTTAATAACTTACAAATCTATTACAAGTACGATTACAAAAGTAAAAGTCTTAAGACCGTTTATTGAAAAACTTATTACTAAGGCAAAAGATAACAGTTTATCTACAATTAGATATTTGTTTGATATCTTTAGAAGTAAAACTTTAGTAGAAGAAATTTTAAAAATAGGCGCGTTACATAAAGATAGAAATGGAGGATATACCCGCATTGTAAGAACAGAGACTAGAAATGGTATTACAAGAGGTAATATATCTATTTTAAATGAGTGAGATTAAATATAAATCTGTAAATACAATATCAACTTTACTAGACTTCAATAATACTAGTAATAATGAGAAAGGAGTATCTTTATTTTTTGTAGATCTTGAAGAGACTATTATGAAAAGTAATGTATTTCATGAACTTATATCTTATCCTCCTTTTAGCGAAATATTTGCAGAATTAACTAAAAATTTTAATGATATACAGATAAAACAAGTAAAACATATTGGTAAAAACTTTAAAAGAGAGTTAATTGAAGAAAATACACCAGCAATTATTAAAGAACTTAAAAAAAATAGTAAGGTCTTTGCATTAACTAGCGGATGTCCCTCTCAATACAAAAAAGATCAAATTATTAAATTAGGTGTAATATTTAATGGTTTTTTATGGACAAGAGGATCACCTAAAGGACCATTTCTTTTAAAGTTTTTAGAAGATAAAAAACTTAATGGCAATTGTTGTTTTATAGATAATGATCTCAGTAAAATTTTAAATGTTGGTCAATCGTTTTATAATAGATATCATCATGAAAGATCTATGCATTTATTATTATATAATAGACCAATTATGCATGAAATTTCTCAAAATGCATTTATAAAATATTGGACAGATGTTATTAAAGCTATAAAAAATAATACTTATATCAAATATGATTATTTAAAGAAAGTAAAATAAAATTATTTAAAAAGAGTAATACTATAATCAGGCTTTAATATATTTGTATGATCTGTAAAAAAGATAATATGATCTTTACTAAGAAGTTCAATTGTTTGTTTAATTATATATATATTTTGATAATCTAAATTTTCGAAAGGCTCATCAAATATGATAATATTACCTGGTTTTACTGATAATTTAGTTCTAATAAAACATAATCTTTTTGCTTCACCTCCAGATAAATTATTTAAACCAGCCATGCGAGATAAATTAACATTTAAATTATATTGTTGACATTCATTTTTAAGTTGATTATCTGATAAATTTGAGATTAAATTTTCTTTGATTGTATCGTTAAATATTAGATTTTTTTGAGGTAAATATGAAATAATATTTCTTAAATTTTTTTCTGTAATATCATTAATATCAATATTATTAAAATAAATAGTATTATTTGGTACGGATACTAATCTAGTAATACATTTAAATAAAGTAGATTTACCATCTCCAGAAGTACCTTCTATTTTAATACATCCAGGTTTATCAATACAAAAACTCATATTATTAAAGATTTCATGATTATGATAGTTATATGATAGATTTTCAATTCTTACTTCAGTTATATTATCTAAAGCTAAACTACCTATTGATTTAGATAATTGATAGTTATTAATATTAGAAAATTCTCCATATAAATGAAATAATTGAGTAATATGATGTAACATTTTCCATAGATTAGTAAGTGTTGAGATGCCTATTGTAGCAAATGTCATGATCATTGATGTTGGCAAATGAGAATTAGATAAAACTAAGATAAAGACTACTAAAAAACATATATTATACATACCTATTATAACTCGAGTTAAACCAATACCTGTTAATGAAGATATATAGTATTTTCTCTCGCTTGTAAGATAAGATTGTAAATTATTTATATTTTTGTTTTTAAGTCTAAATAATCTTGTAATTAAAATATTTTTAAAAATATCAATATAGTAATTTGCTGTATTACATCTTTCTTCAAGAAGTTTAAGATTATTTTTTTCTAAATATTTTGCAAGAAATATATTAAGTATAGTATAACCTAAAATCCATACTAAGAAAATATAAAATGAATATCTTGCAGTAATAAATAACTTATATAATGTAATTAAAACTTCTATAATAAATGGAGTTAAAAATAAATATAAAATTTCTAAAAAATGAGTAAGGCTATTTGCTGTAGTAGCTATTTTTAATGCATGCTTACCTTCTTCATCATTATTAAATTCATTAATAGATAAAGATCTATTGAATAATAATGATTGTATTTCTGTATTTATCTTACTCAAACTTACCGCAAGTATTTTTATTGCAATATAATTTAATAGTTGAATTGTAAGAAACCAGGCTAATATTATTATACATTGCAAAATTGTAATATTATTATTTTGTATTGATGTAAGCAATTTAGCTATATGAGGATGAATATAATTTATATGAATTAATCCAACAGACATTAAAATAATTGCTGCAACAAACTGACCCCAATATCTACGAATGATATATAACATGATTTTAAATATATCATTTTTTNNAAGGCGATTTTTATACTAAAGAAGAAAATCTGAAAATAGATCTAAGTTATTTGAGTTTTCTATATTTTTTATGGTATTTTTTATCTTATTAACTTTAGTATTTATTTTTCTTAACTGAGAATCAAATTTACTTTCTTCCGGTATATTTTGTGCAATTAATAAATATATTATTGATAACATTTCCATGCCTTTTTTATATAATTCTGGATTACTATGTAAATTCATAATATAACGTTGAGTGTCAAGTAATAATTGTAATAAAGATTTGTGCATAAAACTATTTTGATACATATTAGTGTTATAATACTATGTTTAGCTTTTTGTGCAAAATTATTAAAAAACTTTTACTATTAGTATATGAATGTTATATTTAATAAATCAAAAGTAAATGGTAAAATAGAGATTACTGGAGCTAAAAATGAAGCTTTACCTATACTTGCTGCGACTATACTTACTACAGGAAATGTACATTTAAGTAATATGCCATGTATAGATGATATTGTAGAAAAAATATATTTGCTTGAAAAAATGAATATAAGCGCTAAATCTTTATCTTCAAATGAATATATAATTAATACTAATAATATTATAGGTATTTGCGATTGCAATACGCGCATAAGAACTTCAATATTAATTGTTGGTCCACTATTATGTAGATGCAAATCAGTGAAAATACCTTATCCGCAAGGAGATAAAATAGGAGATAGAAAAATTAATCATCATATTAACTTCTTGCAACAAATGGGAGCAAGTATTACTATTGAAAATGATTTTATTATTGCAAATGCAGACCAAATGAATGGTATAAACTATCACTTTGATAAAATATCTGTTGGTGCTACTCAACACTTAATTATGACAGCTGTAATAGCAAATGGTACTACTTATATTAGCAATGCATCTATTGAACCGGAAACTACTGGATTATGTAATTTTTTAATTAAACTAGGATATGATATTAAGGGAGTAGGCTCATCTTGCTTAATTATAGAGGGAAAAAATTTATCATCAGAAAATATTAAATATCAAATTAATAGTGATAGATTACAAGCTTTTACTTATTTAATTATGACTCTTGTTACAGATGGATATATTGAACTTACAGGATATAATATTATTAAAGTATGTAGTCATATTTTTGATATACTTACTCAATTAGGTTTAGATATTACTTTATCTAAAAATAAAATAATAGCAAAAACAAATAATATGATTTGCGAAGATATAAGTATTGATACAGGAGAATATCCTAATTTTAGTACAGATTATCAACCTCTTATTGCATCTGCTTTATGTTTAAAAGCTAATAAATCAAGAGTACAAGATCATATTTATCCTCAAAGATATCAATATGCTGAAGAATTAAAAAAAATGGGAGCAAATATTATTAAACATGATAACTGGATAGAAATTCATAAAAGTACTTTTATAGGCCATCAGTCTGTTGAGGCTAATGATATAAGAGCAGGTGCAGCCTTAGTTATTGCAGCTATTACAACTAATAATACAACTATACATAACTTCTATCATATATTAAGAGGATATTCAGATTTTTTATCTAATTTATCAAAACTTAATATTAATTATGAATTAGTATTGGAAAAATAACTAATCTTAATTAAGAATTAGTATTAGAAAAATGACTAATATTTACATTATTTACTAGTATTTCATAATTAATAAAAATATCTTTATCTAAATCTGGTTGATTAAAATATAAAATATATCCTGTATATTGTTTCATTATTTAATTTTAAATGTTATTTTTAAAATAGTAAAAAATAATAGGCTTAAGAAGCCCGGCTATACCTACTGTTCCATACAGTATCATAGGCGTTAAGAAACTTGACTACCGAGTTCGGAATGTATCGGGTATGTTCTTCTTAACTGTCTTAACCGAACATGATTTATTATAGCATATTTTTTTTAAATATTATAAAATTTTATATATTTTTATTAAAATATCTGAAGATTTTATGTTAGAATTATATTGTTAATGGTGAGGTGGCTGAGAGGCTGAAAGCGACAGTTTGCTAAATTGTTATACGTAGTTTTGCGTATCGTGGGTTCGAATCCCATCCTCACCGAGATTTGAGAAAATTTCATCTACAACATCAATATCATATAATAAGCTAATAACTTTATCAAACATATCAATAGATGATGCATTAATTGTACTATTTGGTATATATATAATATTTTTATTTAATATTGATATTTTTCTCTCTGTTAAGAGTTTTACCAATATATTTGTATTATTTGTATATAGTATAATATGCTCTTCATCTTCCTCTATATCCTCCAAAGTATCTAAATCAAGTAAATCATCGACTTTATGTTCTTTGCTAATATATATAACCTCAATTCTATCAAATAAATACAAAGAAGAACTAAGTTGTCCGTCATATTTATTAAATATTGCTTTAATTTCAGCGGAGGTCTTAACTTTATTTTCAGGATATGCTCGAATTATTACAGCTACATTACATATAAATCCTTCATATAAATATTCTTCTGAAGATATTTTGCTTTGGCTACTTAAAGCTTTATCTATAACATGCTGAGGCACAGAGTTTGCTTTTGCCATATCAACTGCAGCATGTATATGACTGTTGTTTTTAACAGCATTTGATATTTCTCTTGCCATTTTAGTATATAACTTAGCTTTTATTTGATCTTGAGATTCTTTTTTTCTTTTAATTTTTTTCCACTTAGAGTGACCTGCCATAAATAAATTTTATTGATATTTAACTATTTATATTGATAATTTTACTATGATAGATATAATTATAAATAAATCTATAATAAAAGTACAAGATTATAATAATATTTATTATATCTATTCAAAAGCAGATAATATACTTGACAAATGCTATATATACCTTCTTGATCAAAATCAAAAATTACATAAAATAGGTAAAATTAAATGTACTAATATTAATAATCAAGTTTTTTGCAATATATACTATATACAAACAGGTAGAGATGCAATTATATGCGCAATTATTAGCTATTTTAAAACACAATGCTACATCGCTCTTTTATTTAATGATTTACCTATGGATATCATTTCAAAATATCAATTTAATTATTTTAGATATAAAGATACAATGTATTACTGTTTAAATTTTAAATAATGCATTTACAAGGATTCGAACCTTGGACCCCCGCTACGTCAAAGCGATGCTCTACCACTGAGCTATAAATGCTTATAAAACAATAATATCATATTTATAATTATAATTTACCCATTTCTTTCTTAATTGCTGATATTAATTCTGTTGGAACTGGAGAGTAACCTACAAATATTTGAGAAAATGAGAATTGGCCTCCTGTTTTTGATCTACAGTTTGCTACAAAGTCTGGTTTACACGTATTAGCTAATGGCATATATCCTTTAATTTCTCCAATATCTTGTTGATATGAAGTTACTTCCATTCTTTCTGATGTAAGATATCCGATCAAGCTACCTGAATATTCTGGAGATGTTTCTACAACAATCGCAGCTATAGGTTCAAGCAATATCATATTATTTTCACTTAATGCTTTATTAAATGCTTCAATTATAGCTATTTTTGCTGCAGTTTCATATGCTAGAGTACTTGAATCAACATCGTGCTTTTTACCATCTATTAATGTTGCTGTAAATCCAATAACATTCATACCAAGTATAGGTCCTCTATTTGCTCCTTTTATTATACCTTCTTTTACTCCAACTCTGTGAGATTTATCTATAGCTGTATCTCCAACAATTTTATCTACAAATATAATATCTTCTGCATAAAAACCATCTGCTTTTTTTGCTATAGGCTCAAAAACAATTGTAACACCTGCATATTGTCCAGATCCTCNNTGCTTTTTATGTAAGTATTCAATTGTATAAGGACCCTGAAAAGCTTCTTTATAAGCAACTTTTGGCGTTGATGTTTCTATATCAGCTTTAAATTCATTTTTAATACGATTAGTAACAATTTCTAAGTGTAATTGCCCCATTCCACTTATAATAGTTTCTCCTGTTTCAACATTTGTTTCTGCAGAAAAAGATGGATCTTCTTTCATAATCATACTTAAAGCTTTTGGCAATTTCTCCGTATCTTTTTTGTCTTTTAGTCGAATTGCTTGTGAAATAACTTTTACTGGTATAATTATTGGTTCCAATAAGATTGCTTGATCTTTTTCGCATATTGTATCGCCTGTTTTAAAATCAAAATCTCCAATTAATGCAATAATATCACCTGCTGCAGCTGAAGTAATATCAGTTTTATTATTAGAGTGTAAAATTGCCATTCTACCTATATTCATTTCTTTATAGGTTCTTGGATTATATACTTTATCTCCTTTTTCTAGTGTACCTGTATAAATACGAACAAAGTATAATTGACCACCATATTGATCTTTAGTAATCTTAAATACCAATCCTGCTAATCTTTCTTTTTTAGATATAGATATAGAAATTTCATCACCCTCTACTCCTCTAATAATAGATTTACCTTTAATTATTTTTTTATCAAGAGGTGAAGGTAAATATTTAACAACACCATCCAATAGATTCTCTACACCAACATTTTTATATGCAGATCCACAATATACTGGTATAATTTTATTTTCTAATGTACCTATGCGAAGGCATTTTTCTATTTCTTGTTCATTTATTGATTCTCCTGATATAAATTTATTAAAACACTCATCATCAAACTCCGATATAGATTCTATCAATAATTCTCTATATATTTTAGCTTTATCAAGTATATCTCTAGGTACATCTGTCATTACAGATCGAACTTTATCTTTCCACTGATATGCAATATTTTTAACTAAATCATATACACCTGTAAAACTATCTTCTGATCCAATTGGAATTTGTACCAAAACACACTTTTGATCTAAAAGAGAATGTTTAATAAGTTTTTCTTTTATAGCTTCTGTTGCTTTAAATGCATTTGCTCCTAATCTATCCATTTTATTAATAAATACTATACGAGGAGCATTATATTTATCTGCTTGTTTCCATACAGTATATGTTTGTGGCTGAGGTCCAGCTACTGCACATACAACACATACAACACCGTCTAATACTCTAGTAGATCTTTCAACTTCAATAGTAAAATCTACGTGTCCAGGCGTATCTATAATATTGATTTTAGTATCTGTGGGTTCACCAAATAGATCTGCGATCCAATTACACTGAGTAGCTGCTGCCGCAATAGTAATACCACGTGCTTTTTCTTCTTCCATACTGTCCATAACAGCTTGTCCATCGTGCACTTCTCCTATTTTCTTAATTACTCCAGTATAATATAATATACGTTCTGTAGTTGTAGTTTTTCCTGCATCAATATGAGCAATAATACCAATATTACGATAATTTTTTAAAGTTAAATCTTGTATATCTAATTTATCTTCCATATCTTACCTCATAAAGTGAGCAAATGCCTGATTTGCCTCTACTTCTGCTGCAAGTTTATCAAGAGCAGAAATAACAGCTCCTTCTTTTTTATGTGTTTGACTTAATAAGTTTTTTAATACTGTATTCATTGGCTGGCCTTTTGCTGCTATCTTTCTTGCTTCTTTAACAATTATACGAAGAACAGCTCCAGCTCTTTTAGATTCTGGTATACTAACTGGTACTAAATAAGTTGCTCCTCCAAATCTTCTGGATTTACATTGAGATGTAGGCATAATACTATTGATAATATTCTCAAAAAAAACTTTTGAATCTTGTAAAGCTTCTTGAGCTGCATGTTCTATTGCATAATAAACAATTTTTTCAGCAATTGATTTTTTACCTTCTAACATAATAATATTTATTAATTTATGTATCATGACGCTATTATATTTGCGATCTGGATAAATTGTATGGTTATCCAAATTACGGGATCTTCTCATAAAAAAATAATAACATAAATATAATAAAATAAATAATATGATAACCGCAAATGATATTAGGGTAGGAGATATTATATTATTTTCAGAAAAATTATATCGTGTTACAAAAACAAGTCATACTCAACCTGGTAAAGGAGGAGCATATATTCAATGTACATTACAAGCTGTACAAGGAACACAAAAAAGAGATGAAAGATTTAGATCAAGTGAAAAAGTTGCAAAAGTAGATATACAAACTAAAGAAGCTCAGTATTTATACAAAGATATAAAAACTCAAGAATATACTTTTATGTTTGATACTGCTGAATTAATTACTATTAATGAGAATTTAATTGAAGATATTGATTTAATATCAGAAGACATGAATGTTAAAATTAATTATTTTGATGATCAGATTATAAGCGTTAGATTACCGGATACATTTAACTATCAAGTAATTTCTACACCTCCATATATTAAAGGTCAAAGCGAGTCATCTCAGTTAAAATCAGCAGTTATACAAAATAATGTTATTATTAAAGTGCCTCAATATGTAACTAGTGAAGATATTATTACTATTAAAGTACAAAGTAGAGAATTTGTATCACGAGTGTTGTGAAACAATTTTTTCAATTACATATGTATATGGAGTAGAGGTTAAATTAAGAGATTCATCATATTTATTACAAAGATAATTCATACCATCTTTATGTTTAAAGATATCAAACAAATAATATTCTTGATAGTAGATAAATAGTAATAATAAAAGAATAGCATCTGCATTCATTTCTTTTTCAAATACATAATAAATAAGTTGTTTAAATTTAGCAGCNNCTAAATTAATTTTGGTATGTGTGCTTTCAATATATTGATAGACTAAATTAAAGTCATTCATATTCCATTCTATAAGAGATATTTGAGAGAGATATTTAAAGTTAGAGTCATTCATGTTACATGCAATATTTAGGTATTTTGAGACATCTTTTTCTTGTTGATAGTATTTAAATACTTCTTGTAATATAGAAATATCATGCTTATTACTTGAGATTTCCAAGTATTTTTTACATGCATCATCAGGTATAGTATCATAAAAACTAAAATCTAGCGTTTTATTTTTAACNNTAAATAAAAATAAGAATATTAAAATATGTATGTTTTCACCTAATTTATTTTTAACATCTAAATCATTACAATCAATATCATCATAAAATTTGTGATATGCTTTTAATTGTTCATCAGAGATTCCTCCATGCTTTTCAAGTTCTATGAGTTTATAGAAATCAAGATTATCTGCTATTATTTGATCTATAATCTTGATCTCAAATTTTAGTAAATATGAATAATGTAATAGTATTTGAAACTNNAGTCATAAATATTTTTATGTTTATCGATATTAAGAGTAATAAGATCGGTAATATTATTTGTATCTTGATAAATAATTGGAGCAGGCTTTGTAATGTTTTTAATTTTATATAAAGAATAAATAATAAAGCTCATAATTATTATATTTAGTATATTTAATATAATATTTATTATATTGAAGTTTATAAATATAGCTATGCTAGATGCTATAATACTTGCCGCTGGCATTATTACTGCATATTTATATTTTTGTGAATTTTGAGCTATAATTATAAACATAATAAATTATTTCATATAAAAATTATAAGAAAATTAAGATTTGCTTCTGAAGAGAGTCGAACTCCCACTCTATCACTAGAAATAGATTTTGAGTCTATCGCGTCTGCCTATTCCGCCACAGAAGCATATATATAATTTTATCATATTTACACTTATTTTTCAATATAATGTAACATATTATATGAAGTTGTATTTTTATGCTACATGTCCATATAGTAACGCGGTGAGAATACTTACTAAACACTGTATATCAAATATTAAAGAAATACAAATATCTAGTAGAAGTATGTTTTTAAATCTTAATATAGATAAACTTCCGGCTTTATATAATGAAACTAACTATTATTATGATGTATGGCCAATTATTATTTATCTTAAAGAAAATCATGCTAAATATATTATTGATATTTTTTTTCGCCAAATAGATCAAATGAATTTTGCATCATCTCTTAATGAATTATATATAGATATATATTATTTATACTTAGCTCATGACGTAAGATTATATGGTAAAACACCACTCATATCTTTAAATTCAGCATCAAATAAACTTCAAAACTATCTTAAAAAATATAATAGTTTTCTAAAAGGTAAATATTATTTATTTAATCAAGAGTTATCTGTATGCGATATTTTACTATTTAGTTTTATAAGTTCTTATGAGTATTTTAATATTATTAATTGGCGTGATTATAATTTCTTGTTTGAATGGTATTTAAGATGCAAGTCTCTTAAAGAATTAAATTTTATTTTACAATCAGAGATAGATAACTATCCTCCATTATCACCTTTATATAAACTTGATTATAGAATTTGACATAAAATTGGAGCATGATCAGAAGGTCTTTCAAGTCCTCTAAAATATTTTAAAATTTTAGCAGTACCATCAAATTTTATATTTGGTGAAACAAAAAACTTGTCTATACCTAATCCAATATTATTATCAAATCCATTAACTCGATAATCCCACCAAGTAAATTTACCAATATCTGACAAACCTACTAATTTATTACTTATTGTATGCATAAATTCTCTCTCTGTATCATTATAGATATCGCAAAACATTTTATGTACATCTTTATTATTATGAGTTGCATTAAAATCTCCGCCTAATATAATATTTTCATAAGTATCTATATCGCTCAATAAACTATCAAAAAAAGTTATTTTCTCTTCTCCATACTGACAAGGAGCATAAATATTTATTAGTACTAAGTCATTATATTTAGCAATAATCTTTCTATCACTTATAAATAAGATGTCACATGTATGTTTTGATAATATAGCAACGCCATTACGACCCTTTTCTCCAAAATAATAATTATTATAATCATCTATTATTGGATACTTAGAATTATCTACTCTTGTTTCTTGTAGAAATATTACATCTGGATCATGCTTACTAATCAAATCACGTAAATGATCTTTTCGAATTCTGATTGAATTTAAATTCCAGCTAACAATTTTATAAGACATTTTTTATTTTTCTAGAGTATCTTGATATTATTCTGTTTGCTCTGTTTTTAGGTATTACTCCCTTTCTACTGCATGATGCGGCACAACTTTGTATGTTAATAAAAGATTCTACTGTATTATCAAACTTTTTAATATAAGTTTTTAACTTTCCTAAATGTTTTCTTCTTCTATGACATGCTTTTTGATTTTTAGTAAATTTGTTACTAACAGAAACAACATCGATTATATCTTTATTCTCGGTCATCATACAATATATTGTATAATATTTTTATTTTCTTTCTTAAAAATAAGTAGATAAAACATATATTCAATTACTTCTGGCATTTCACTAATCATATCTGATAAAGTATTCATATATAACTGATCTTCATATATGAATATGCAATACTTTTGGTTATTGTAAATATAAAATTTAATGTATGCATTTTTAAATGGATTATATAATTCTTCAAACTTAATATTTTTACTATCACATAATTCTTTAAACTGTGGTTCTAAAATATATAACATTACAGATGAAGCAAAACAAATTAAATTATTACCTAAGAATAATACTTTATTTGCAAATTTTAAAGATAATAATGAGTGATCTACAATCATAAATAAAGTATTCTTGCTAAGACCAAAGAGTGTTTTCATCATTTTAATGCTTGTTTTTGTATCAAGGGCACTTGTTGGCTCATCGGCAAAAATAGCATTATTATTACCTCCATACTTTTCTCTATAAAAAAATGTATATAATGCTCTACATATACATACTCTTTGCTTTTCTCCTCCAGAAAGTACATTTATATTTTCATTCATACGTTCAAATAACCAAGGAATATCTGATAGATGTGCCACATGTCTAATAATATCCTCATCAACAGGCAAATTTAATACAATATTTTCAATAATAGTTGTATTAAATATACTATTTTCTTGTGTAATATAAAGAAAACTATTCCAATATGTTTGTATATCTATATTATTTATAGGTATACCATTTATATATATACTACCATCTGTTCTAAAATTAGTTGTAAACTTTTCATCATTAAATCTTGTAAATGTATCTAAACATGTACTTTTTCCTGATCCTGTTTTACCTATAATAGCTACACGATACCCTGGTTTAAATGTAATACACATTTTATATATTAAAGGTTTATCTTTAATATAAATAGATAAATTTTCGCAGCTAATTTCAAACTTCTTAGGTAACTCTGAGCAAGATGTTTTTACAAATTTATTTTCTTTTTCAAGAATTTGCCATAGTTCTAGTATCTGTTTGTTGCATGCTGACAATGTAAATATATAGTTAATTCGATAAGAAGAAAAAGTAATAATAAATAATATTGGTTGACCTAATACAAAATATACAGATAAACATAAAATAAATAAGTAGATAATTAGTGTTGTTTCTGCTAAATTTTTTGTTTCTAGTTGTTTCTTTTGATAATTAAATTCGTTATTTTTTAATTCATCTATTATGATACTGTTAGGTATTATTGGTCGATTTGCAACTTCTATTGGTAATTTACTTATATTACCATCTACTTTGTAATATAAAAATGGATATACAAGTTGTTTTTCTGCTGTGGGAACTAATTGACTAAGCTTCGGACTCATTGCTTTAGTTATATTAGCGCTCTCTTGCAATAAAATACCTTTGTCCACAAAAAATATTATTACTCCTAGTAAAGATGCCATTATACATATAATATATAATAATTGTATTACTACAATCATTAATGTCATCTTTTTTTTAGATAACAGTATTTTATCTGTTGGTTTCTTAAGTTGTGTATTGAAGTGTGTATATAAAGAAAATGCACATATAGTTCTAGCACATGTAACTCTATCAAAAAGTACTCTAGCATATTCCTGTGTTTGTTCTCTAATAATTTTATCCTCTATTGCAATTTTATTCATTAAATATATAGTAAATGGCACTGATAATATCAAAATTATTATACTTAAGAGAAAACAGTATTGAGAAGGTTGATATTTTATCATATTTATAAAGATTTTAAAAAACTCGCTACTAGGTATATCAGCTCTATCTGGAGTATCCGCAATTTTTGATTGAAGTATTTTAAATGGCATNNAATTTTAATTAGATTTTTTTCTTTAATATAATAAAGAATATCTCTTAATATACTACGAATATCATCATTATTTAATCCTAGATTCTTCATATCTTGGATTAAAGCAAGAAATAATTCTTTATTTATTTTGTTTACCTGAAAACTAGGATCATTTTCAAATAATTTATTTATATTTTCTAGATTCATATCATTAGTTATTTTCAAAATATTTTCTTCAGATAGATACTTTGTCATAAAGGTCAATAAACTAGTAACTCTTTCTCCTGTTTTACCTACTATTAAGTTAATAAGTACCATGAAAGTACCTCCAAGCGTAATAAAACATATTATGATAATTAATTGCATAAATACACTAAAAAAACTATATTTATATTTTAATTCATATACTTTTTGTAAATAATCAAATATATTTTTTTGTAATAAAATAGTGCCATTAAGTGTCTGAGATTTGTTTTCATTAATTTTACTTGGATGAACTTGAGATAATTGCTCTAGAAATGCTTGAGTTGATTTTTGGGCATGTTGTTCAAAAAAGTAATTCTGATGTGATTTTATATATATATAGAAGACTAATAATAATGTATTCCATAGTATAAATTCTAATTTAGAAAGATTAAATATTATCTGTATAAGTAATCCACATAAAAATAACACAGTAAATATTACCGATATATTTTCTGTAGCATATGATAATGGTATATTTGGATGATAGGCTTTTAATGCTTGATCAAGTATTTCTTTATTATTTATTGGTTGTAAGATGATATGAGGGTTAGGTTTTTTTTTTTGCTCTTTTTTTTTTCTAACAAATACCTTTTCTGATAAAAAACTATCTTGATCTATCCAACAAAAAACAAAAAACATACTATAATCTTAATATAAATACAAAAATCTATTTTAAATTATGATAAAATAAACTGTATAAGCCATAGTGGCACAGTGGTAGCGCGTTTCATTGGTAATGAAAAGGTCGGGAGTTCGATTCTCCTTTATGGCAAAAATTTCTCTATACTCTTTATACTTTTCTCTTATTATTTATAGGTTTAGGATTAGGTATTGGTTTTTTATGTATTGGTCTTTTTGGTATTCTAGCAGGTATAGGTTGAGCCTTTTTTGCTGGAGGCTTTGGGGGTTGAGCCTTTGGAGGTGGAGTTTTAGGTTGCACAGATTTATTTATGATAGGCGGCGAAGTAGGAGATGAAACTTTTGGAGTTTCTATGTTAGTTTGAGTTGTTTCGGGTATATCATCATCTTCATCATCTTTAGATACTCCAATAATATTTAAATCAAAGTTTATATCTGGTATATTATTTAAACTTAATTCAGATAATAATCTTAAAGTATTGGAGAATTGTTCATTTCTAATAGATAAGGTTAAAGACTCAATAGTTTTTATAAGACTTAATAATCTTTGTTGAGCAGATAATAATGGCATTACTTCTTCTTCGTTTATTTTTACTTGCAGTTCGTCTTTTATTATATCTATTTGTTCATTCATTTTTTGTATTTCAAATTTAAGGTCCTTATTATCCTCTGTTTTTATATTTTTTATTTCTTCAATATGCTTTTCCATTTCTTTGATTTTATTATTTAATTGTTTATTAGCATCAGATATTTTTTGTTTTATAATTTCTATTTTACCCTTTTCTTCAGAGATTTTTGTCTTTATTGCATCTAGTTCAAATTGTATTGAATTTAATTGTTGTTGTAGTATATTAACTGTTTGTTCAACCTTTTTATTTATATCATTCATTTGAGTTTTTAGATTTTCAACATTAGTTTGTATTTCTAATATTTGATTAGGTTCATTCTTTTTCGTTTCTACTGATATCGATTTTTTTATTATTTTAGGTGCTATTCTTGGTTTATTTACACCAGGCACTGTCTTTTCAGTGCAGTATATAGTAATCATAGTATATATTATATCAGACTATGACTTTATTCTTTAGTAATACTTTCTTCACAATTAACTGATTAAAGTAACAGTTAATTTCTCTCATAACAAATTTTTCATTAATATTAAGCTTATATAAAGGTATTTTTATTATAAGTAAAAAGTTAGTTAATTCAATAGGAGCACAATCTGCATAATCTGGTAATATAATATTCCAAGCACAAATTAAGTTTTGTAAATATAAATTAAAATGATTATATATTTTTATATCTCTAAACATCATCTTATATATTCTCTATTTAAATCTAATTTTTTTGCTATACGGCATATTGCATCAGATGGATTAATATTATTATATAAAAACTGACTATATAGTACAGTTGCACTAGTCAATGCGGGTAATGTATTAATTTCAATTATAATTATTTCTTTAGTAATGCTATTATAAAATATATCAATTCTACCATAACTTAGTAATTCCAGTTCTATAATTAAATTTCTTATACTATCACAAATAAAATTATGTTCTTCTTCTGTAAGGATTGGAGATGGTCCTGTAATATTTATACCTGTGCCAATCAAAAATTTATCAGTTGCGCTTAATATTTTATGTGTTGCTATAGTTAAACTTGCTGCTAAAATTTTATGATAAAAATATCCTACAGTATATTCCAACCAACCTGTAATAATATTTCTACATATTGTTTTATTTTCTATATATATATCATCTGTTTGAATATAATCTTCATATAAAATATCAAATTTCTGATCAGGTAATATAATTATTTGATTATCTATAGTAATACTAGTTTTATCCTCTATAATAGCATTTGTATATAATTTTAATGCTCTTTTGTTTTTTATAACAGCTACGCCAGAAGAACATCCATCACTATTTGGTTTTAATACACAGGGAAAATTTGTTTTGATTGCATATGGATATTTGGATAATCCATAATTTATCTTTTTAACTTTTATACTTGTTTCTATTTTAATTCTAGTAATAAACTTGTTTATACATAATGCAGATGTTCTAGAATTTTCTCCATTATATATAATATTTTTCTGTTCACATATAGTTTGTATTGTACCATCTTCTCCTATATCACCATGTAAAGCTATAAAGATATGAGTTTGAGTACTTAAAAACTCATCTAAAGTACCAAGACATTCATTTGAATATACATTACTTAGATTATTTTTAAATAATTGTGAATATTGAACAAAATATATATAATTATTTTTTAATAAATAATATACAGGTGCTATATGTTTTTTTATGAGTTTTAAAGAAATGCTAATTGCTGATAATAATGAAATTTCTTTTTCTGATGAATCGCCTCCAAAAATTATAGACACTGAACTGGTAAAACTAGCACTATACTCAATAGTTGGTAGATTATTATTAGAAAGAGATTTATTTATAAAACGATAAAATACATCATAATTTGGTTCATTAAATGATTGAAAAAATAGACTATTAAGATTCATATTTGGTATAATATTGCAATCTAAAAAATAAATATTATTATTATTATCAATAATACCATCAAGTCGAATACAATCTTTTGCATTAATATTACAAAAAATATCTTCAGCCATTTCTTTAATAGTATTATTTGTAAATCTTTCAATAATAACATCTGATGGATAATACTTTTGTGTATATGAAAAAAATTCTTCTGCAGATTTAATATAAAGAGGATCGCATGCAACACCATGCATAACTACTATTGAAAACTCCTGACCATTTATATATCTTTGAGCAATATAATTTTCATTATTACTCATATAATCTAATGCATTTTGATATTTATTTGTTACATATGTATTAATAGATGATCCACATAAATTATTTTTAATAATTATTTTTTTANNATTATCAATATGATCTAATGTTTCTATTGAATTTTTATTCAGTAAATTATTTGCATCAATTTTTTGAAATACTTTTTTACATGTACTAGAATTACTAAATAAATAAGGTATATTGTTTTTTTCAAGTATTTCTTGTATAGATCCATCTTCTCCAAAAATACCATGTATCATTGGTATACAAAAATCGAATTTATTCCATTCTACTTCTTCATGATATTTAAAAGAAAACTCAAAATCATCTATAGTATTTGAATATATATAATTTATAGGTACTAAATAAAATTTTAGATTTTTATCTATATAATATATAGAAATATCAGTGTTAGATAATTGAAGAAGTTCTACAACTGATCGAGAGCTATTTAAGCTAATATGTTTTTCTTTATTGTTACCTCCAAATAAAATAACAATTTTAATTTTAGAGAGATAAATATCATTCATATGATTATTATAGAATTTAATATAA
>DCST01000056.1:30190-43730 GCA_002325765.1 bacterium UBA1459
CTGAAATATGAATAGATATATATATTATTTTAATAAAGATAATGATATTCATGATGTTAGTATTGTTGGCAAAAAAGGCTTTGGCTTATTACATATTGCTAAACTAGAAATAGATACTCCTCCTGGTTTTATTATTTCATCTGAAGTAAGTCAGTATTATTATAAGAATAAAACATTGCCTGATAATTTTATACTAGATATCAAAAATGCTATTATAAATTTAGAAACAATAACTAATAAAATATATGGATATTCTTTGTATGTATCAGTAAGATCTGGATCAGTTATATCTATGCCAGGTATGATGGATACAGTACTTAATGTCGGTACTCATGATGAGCCTTATGATGAGTTATATAATTGTATTATTCAAATATTAAACTCATGGAATAATGAATCTGCTATTTTATATCGTAAAATAAATAAAATAGATGATCATTTAGGTACAGCTGTTATTATTCAATCAATGGTTTATGGAGATTTAAATCAAAACTCTTATACTGGTGTAGTATTTTCTAGATGTCCTAATACTGGTAAAAAAGAAATTACAGGAGAATTTCTACAACGTGCAAGAGGACCAGATATAGTTGATGGAAGAAAAACACCTAAATCTATTATTAATTTGCCTACTCATTTATATAATCAAATACAAGATATTTGTCATAAGTTAGAAACATATTTTAAATATGTACAAGATATTGAATTTACAATACAAGATAACTATATATATATATTACAGACAAGAGAGGCATTAATGACAGCTGAGGCGCAAATCACAAGTTTAATAGCACTTGTATCTGAAAAAGTTTTAAGCAAAAAAGAAGCTCTATTAAAAATAGAGGCAAAAAATCTGTCATCTTTGTTGCATGGTCAAATTAGTGAAGAAAATATATCTGAAATTGGTGTTGGTTTACCAGGATCAGCAGGAGCTATATCAGGTACAGCTGTATTTAGTGCAGATAAATGTACGAAGGATACAATTTTAATTAAACTTGAGACAAACTCAAATGATATTAAAGGTATATATAATGCTGCAGGCATGTTAACAGCTCATGGAGGTACTACATCTCATGCTGTTGTTATTGCAAGAAGTATAGGCAAACCATGTGTATGTGGAGTATCTAATATGACAATAATTAATAATCAAGCTTATATTAATGATATATGTATTTCAGAAGGAGATGAAATAACTATTGATGGATCAACAGGTAAAGTTTATTTAGGTAAAAAAAATATTAAATATCATAATACATCTGAAAAAAATATAAACACAGTAATAAATTGGGCTCAAAGATATGCTACAGTTAGAGCAAATGCGGATACATTGGAGGAAGTAGAAAAAGCTATGCAATTTGGAGCATCTGGTATTGGATTATTACGTATCGAACATATATTTTTTGATAATATTGAAATTATACAAAAAGTAATACTTTCAGATAAACTTGAGTATTTAGAAGATATGTATAATTATTTATTAGAAAAACTTAAAAGTATTATAGAAATTTTAGATAATAAACCTATAAATATTAGATTATTAGATCCTCCATTACATGAGTTTCTAAATGATATAGATATTAACAAGATAAGTAATTTATTAAAAATATCTAAAGAAAAATGCTTAGATAAAATAATGAAATTAAAAGAAACAAACTCAATGATGGGATTTCGTGGATGTAGAGTTGGTATAATAAGACCAGAAATTTATAATACACAAATTAAGGTCATAGAATCACTAAATGCTAATATTGAGATTATGATACCATTTGTAAATGATCCATCTGAAATAGATCATATTCATACTAATATATCTAATATAGGTACAATGATAGAATTACCACGAGCAGCAATGCTGGCTGATGAAATTGCAAAAAAAGTAACTTTTTTTAGTTTTGGGACAAATGATTTAACTCAAACTGTTTATGGTTTATCTCGAGATGATTGTTCTGATATTATACAATCTTACATAGAAACAGGTATATTCTTATCAGATCCTTTTGTTGAAATTGATACTAAAGCAGTTGGAGAACTTATGAAAATAGCAATACAAAAAGGTAAATCTGTAAATAAAAATCTTTCTATTAGTATTTGTGGTGAACATGCTGGTAATTTAAAATCAATAGAATTTTTCTCTACGTTAGACTTGAATTATATTTCTTGTTCACCATATAGAGTATTTCCAGCTCTAGTGAAAATGGCTCAGTGCAAAATACTTAATTCATTTGATTTTGAAAATAAGTAAAATTAGATAGACTTAACAAAGTTTCAAAGTATTCTGTTTTATTTTCGTAAAATTGAAGATAATAGGCATGTTCCCAAATATCAAATATTAATAATATTTTTTTTATATTATAGGGTTCAGCATTACTAAGAAACTTCCATGTAAATACTTCATTTTCTTTTATAAGTATCATCCATCCACTACCAAAACTATTAGATAATATTTGATAAAAATCTGATTTAAAATTAGGATATAATTCTTCAAATTTATCAAGACTATTTTCAAGTGATAAAGATTTCCAAAACATATTATGATATATTAACTGATATGCAAAATCTATAGTTTTATGATTATGGGTTTTAATAGCATCATTTAATGTGTATATTTTATTTTCTTTAAGATATTCATAATANNACTAGATGATGTTTATTATAATGAACTGATATAGTTTTTTCATTTAATTTTGGTTCTAGATATCCAAAGTAAGGGCGTAAAGGCTCTAAAGGTATTGAGATATTTTTCAAATCTTCTAAGATATTGTGTAAATTGCTCATAAAAAAGCATATCATAATATATGGTTAATGATACTACGTTTATAGGTATAATTAAAGAAAAATACGAAGAAGGATTTACACTAGAAGTTATAACAAAAATAATTACTAAAGAAAAAAAAGAATTAAACTTATCACATAGTTATACATGTTATATGAACTCTCCTATACTTGAATATTTACAACATCCNNAGATAATATAATTGTAAAAGCATCATTTATAAATCGTTTATCTCCATATAATGCAGATTTATATGTATACTCTGCAAATAGAGTGGGTAGAGATGCTGAAAATATTGTATATGATAGTTATAGTATTTTTGTTGGTAGAGTTGGATCTGAACCTACACTTGTTGATCTACCAAGTGGAAAGCAAAGATTATCTTTTTCAATTGCAGTTACTAAAAAAATAATAAATACAGACGAACCATTAACTGTTTGGATATCTATACATGTTTATCAACAAACAGCTATTGATATATTTAAAAACCTAGTAAGTGGAACATTACTGGCTATAATTGGAGGTAGATTACAAGTACGTGTAGTTATTGATCAGAATACTCAACAAGAAAAATGTTATTCTGAAGTAGTTGCATCTTTAAATCATATTACAGTTATTGAATCAAAGAAAAAAGATGATTTTACTATTAAAAACAATACTATAGAAGAAGTTTAATATTAAAATATGATATAATGAATATGTGTGCGGAGGCTCGCAAAGGTAATCTTTGAGGAAAGTCCGAACTTTACAGAAGGCAGTGCCAGGTAACACCTGGATATAGAAATATAATGACGAGTGTAACAGAAAATAACCGCCATTTATGGTAAGGGTGAAAAAGTAAGGTAAAAGCTTACTATGTTAAATAGTAATATTTGACATGTATAAACTCCACTGAAAGCAAGACCAAGCAGAAAGAGGGCTCTTCGCTCAATCTTTCAGGTAGGTTGCAAAGACTTTTATAGTGATATAAAAGCTAGATAAATGAGTCTCAATTACAGAATTCGGCTTATAGCACACACATGATCAAGTGGTGAAATAGTAAACACACTAGTTTCAGATGCTAGGTTTTACGAGTGCAAGTCTCGTCTTGATCATTATATTGTATAATTTTACTATGCTNNGCGTTACTATGCTAAACTTAAAACAACTAAAATCAGAAGATATTAGACAGATGTTAAAAAAAAGACATATAGATAATTTAGATGTAGATTTACTATACCAAAAATATAATGAATGGAAAAATAAAAAACAAATATATGATCAATTAGTATCATCTAGAAGCACAAGCCAGGATCCTAAACTTCTTAAAGAACAAATAAATATTGCAAATAAAGAAGAAAAAGCATCTTATATAGATTATATAGGTTATTTAGAACAATTTCCTAATATGCTACATGAATCTGTACCAGAAGGTAAAACAGCAGCAGATAACATNNGAGAAGGTAATATTATTTTTAATACATCTCATGAGTTATATGTTAATAATCTAGCATCTGAGATTAGTGGTAGTAGATTTGTCATTCTCAATAGTCATCTCGCAACATTAGAAAGAGTTTTAGGTCAATTTATGATAAATCAACTTTTAAAAAATGGTTTTACTGAATACTCTATACCATATATTATGCATAAAGAGTCTCTTAGAAAAACAGGACATTATCCATCAGAAGCATCTAATATGTTTTTAGTAGAACAAGATAAGTATCTAATACCAACATCTGAATGTTATTTACTACATATATATGCAAATAAAACTATTATAGAACCTATAAAAATATGCGCATTAACTGATTGTTTTAGATCAGAAGCAGGATCTACTGGATTAGATACAAAAGGATTAGTACGATTACATCAATTTAAAAAAGCGGAAATGGTAATATTATGCTCATCTGAAGATGCAGATAAATATTTAGAAGAAATGTTAAGTATTGCATGTAATACTTTAACATTATTAAAAATACCATATCAAGTTATTATTTTATGTGGAGGAGATACTGGTAAAAGATCAATTAAGACATACGATATTGAAATACCAATAAGGAATACAATGAGAGAAGTATCTAGTATTTCAGATTGCGGTACATTTCAATCAAGAATGCTTAATATGAAAAAAAATATACATACCCTAAATGGATCCGGTTTAGCTGTTGGTCGCACTTTAGCATCTTTAATCGAAGTGCATACAGATTCTAATAGTATTTTACATATACCTGAAGTATTACACTCTTATTTACCTTTTACTACAATTGATTTAAAAAGTATATAATTAATCTATTTCTATAGGATCTATATTAGAAGGTTGTATATCATCCTCATCATAGTCATTATCACTTGAAGTTGATTTACTGTTATCATACTTTTGTTTACCTATTACTCCTCCTGCACCAGCTCCTATTCCAGCTAATGCACCACCAATTATCTTACCAGTTGATCCATTTGTTTGAGGTACTTCTTTTTTTTCTTCTGNNTACAATTACTGGTGGTTGTTTCACATCTTTTATTTTTTCTATAGATTCTATTAATTTTTTCATACTACTTTGATCATCTTTTATTTCTTTACCTTGATTTTGTATTATTTTTAAATCATTTGCTGTTTTGCTTGTTTGATCTACGGCTTGATTTGATGCCTTTTGAGATTCTTCTGCTGCTTTCTTATTTTGATCAAGTTTTGTATTTATATTTTTATCATTAATTTCAGCTTGATTTCTATCTTTGTCTTGTTTATTATTCATTAGACTCTGTTGTGTTTTTATTTCATCTGCTTGATTTTGTATTAAATTTGTTTTTTTACTTAACTCATCAATTTTTTCACTTAGTTTTGAAATTGCTTCAAGTACTTGCTTTGGATCCTCTCCTCCGCTACTAGATACTGTACTGCTACTTAAATCACTGCTGCTTATTTTGGATGCTAATTCTGTTTTTTTATTCTTTAAGCTACTTAATTGATCTTTTAGTGTTTTAATTTCTGTTGCTTTATTTTTTAGTTCTTCATCGTAAGATTGATCAATTGCTTTTTTTGAGGTATGTGTTTCATCTTGTTGAGAATTTTGTACCTTATTTAATATAGCTGCTAACATATTTTTAGTTTCTTCAGATTTTGGTTCCTTGAATTTTTCTGTCAATTCTTGCATATATTTCTCAAAATCTTTTTGAGATGTTAATTTTTCGCTCATCTCTTTTAATAATTCTGCTTGTTTCTCTTGTTGTTGTTCTAATTTTGTGCTCATTTCTTGTAATTTTGCCATTACTTGATGGTCTGGATCTTGGGAGTAAGTAGAGGATACCTGTCTTGCTCCTGGAAAGATAGAGTTGTGCTTACTATAGAGATTGAACAATTCAGGCTTTGTTGTAGATTTATGATTTGGTATAGATTTGCTACTAACTGATGATGCGCCACTTATAGATTTTTTTGATGAATTTTTCTTATCGGATTGAGTTTCTGATTTTGATGGATTCTGATTTTTATAATTTTGTTCTGATAAACTACCCGCAGATTTTTTCTTATCAGATAACTTTGCCGATTGATCTGATTTTGACATACCTTGCCCTTGATTACTTGTACTATCAGATTGTGATATTATCTCTTTATAAGATTCTATATACATATTATCTCCTGTTGATTGTCTTGCTGCTAATTGAGCATCTTTATTCACAGAACTCTTATTAGATATAGTGTCATTTCTTTCCAAGTTATGTAATTCTTTATTTAGATCAGTAGTATCACTTCTATGACTTTCCGGTTTCTGTAATGATGTACTATATAGATTTAAGGATACATGGTTATTCTGATCTATTAATAAATTATCAGTTGGTTGAGATTCTGATCTTAATAAATTGCCTGTTGTTGTTGGAGAAATGTGTGTTGGTATTATTATAGTTTCTCTCTGTCTGTCATTATCCATCGATCTATAACTAAATTCATCTATGCCTTTATGACTTGTAAAAACACCATGATTTTCTGTTATTGGTATATGAATATTACCGTTAATAGAACCAAATTGATTACTATTTGTTGTATTACCTTGTATATATGATGAAAGTGTTTCTATTTTTGTATAATTCTGGCCTGATGGTATGTTTACAGAAAAACCTTGTTCAGTATTTCTAATATCTGGATTTATAAATGTAGCAGTATGTGCATAAGATACTTGAGGGAATTGTGCTGTATTTTTATCATTATGCCTTTGCTGAGAAGTAGAATCTACACTACTATCATTATGATATTGAGAATCAAAGTGTAATCCTACTGCGTTATGAGGTATAAATGTATTAAGATTTCCACTAATATTTGAAGTATAGCCATGTTGTGCTTGTATTGGAGCTATTGAATTTGTATTTGATGAATAAGCAGAAGTGATCTCTTTTGGTATATGTATTAATATAATATCAGTACTTCCTTTTAAGGAACCAACTGCAACAATTTCCCTTGTTCCGTTTTTTAGAGGTGATGCAATTTTTGATGTCATATGACCTGCAAATGTTGTTTGTGTAGTTGGTGTTACTTTATATATATTAGAAGAATAATTTGGTTTTGAATTAGGATTTGTTATTTGCAGAAACATAGCTTGATTTCCTCCTATCTGAAAGGATGTGACATTTAGATCTTGAGATGCTATTTCTCCTAAATTTTGTACATTAGTACTTACAGAAAAACCTTCAGAACGAAGTCTGGATATAAATGAATTTACTAGATCGATTCTATTTGAAGAAGAAGTAGATAGTCTTAATTGTCTTTTAGTAGATACTGGTACTAGAAAATTAGGGTTATGATTAGTATAAGTTTGATTTCCCCCATAAAGATTAAAATATTTTANNAATTGTATTAGTAATATTTGATAAGAAGCTAAACATAGTTCTAAACGCATTATAACAAAAAATAGTTAATAAATAGTTAATAAATATAATTATATCATATATTATATTAACTTATTAGTAATATTTGAGCAAATGTTAAAACATTTATAATTTATTGATAATAATTAAGTAATAATTACACTAAAATAAATAGATTATGCATTCAAAATACTAATTTTGTATCCGCTTTTTTTATAAAAAGAATACATTTCATGGTCTTCACTTAAATAAATAGAAGAGATATGAAAAAATTCAACATTATTATTAATTATCTTAAGAATATTTAGACTAATATTATTAATGGCCATCATGCTTTTAAAAACTTCCCATACATCACACATTTCATCATTTAAGTTATCTTTATTTGCTTTATATAACTCTTGAGTTTCTTCTAGTAATTTTTTATATAGAAATAAACCTCTTTTTTGTTCAGATATCATCTTATAGTTGACTATAGCATCATCTTTTTCTAGTATCTCAACTATTTTATCTCTTACTAATTTATCTAATAAAAATGTTGTATAGTTCTCTTTATCTGATACTATTTCTTTATATTTTGTATTCTTATATTTAGTGTACAAAAATGAGTCATTCTTGACTTGAATAGAAACTAGATGTATAAATTGATCAAAAGATCCTCTTTCTTCATTTTTTTTATTAGATAGACGAACTAAATCAGATAAAGATACTCTACATATATTAATTAATTTTAAGAAGCTGTACAAAAATTCTTGTATTTGTGCTTTTTTTTGAGTTTTATCTTTACAATTAAAGAGTTCTCTTGCCTTTTCAATTAATCCTTTCTTTAATAGATATAAAAATGTGTTTTTATTCGCTGGTGATTTTATGTATTTAATACCATAATTATCTAATCTAATTATTAATTCGTTTGTGCATAGCTGATCTATAACAACTTCACAAATTTTGCTCTTTTCTTTTTTAGAAATCATATTATAATTGTATATTATTTTTTAAAATTCTTAAGATTGTTAATAGCTGTAGAGGAAGAACTTACTTTAAAATTTTTACATCTAATAATAAGATTATTAAGTGATATCTTTCTTAAAAGCTCTATAAGATTTGCTCTTAGGTTTTTTTCAGATAAATAAAAGTAGATAGCTACAGCATGACCATTTTTACATCCTTTAATCATATAAGCTAGTTCTTTTTCTCCACAATATTCTATACTATCAATAGTACCCTTTAAATCTTTAATATATTCACATACTTTATTATTAATTGTTTCATCTACCATATTTTTAGTAATTTTATTTGTTAATAGTAATACTAAACAATATCTTCTTTTTATATGAGATAAATCTTTTATGAAATAATTTTTATTTGGATCAAATTTAAAATTTTCCTCGATCATAANNCATAAAGTAATTCTATAATAATTTGACATATTTATTTAAGTATTATTTGATGAATTAGAAGATTTTTTATAATATTGATCAATGATATAGATAGCTTTCTGTAAATTCATATCAAAAGCATTTTCTAATTTAAGTATAGGTATATTTTTGCCATTATATTTTAAATAGAATCCATATTTACCTACATCAAATACAATTTTTAAATCATTGTATAAACCTAAATCTAAAGGCAATTGCAAAATAAGATTAATTTGCTCTGATGATAGATTTGTTGGTATTTTCTTTGGTAATGTAATATAACGATTATCATGTTCAATATAAGCCCCTTTACTTGTTACGTTAATTCTAATCTTATTATCACTATCGATTACCTGCACAATATCTTCTTCTGCTTTTACAGTTAATTTACAATCTTCGCATACAAAAAAGAATGAATATTTCAAAGCTAATTTAAGATATTTATTACAATTAATACATTTTTTATTCATTTTTTCACTAATAATTGGCCCAATTAATCCAAGTACTTCATATTTTGTAATATTCTTTTTATTAGCTATAGTATTTTTTAAATTATCTAAAAATTGATTCATGACTTCAATATGATTTATTTCTTGATTTGCTATTTTATCAAGTTTATTTTCATGCTGTGCAGTAAATTGAAAATCAACATATTCAGGATAAAATTGATTTAAATATAATGATACATACATGCCTTTAAAAGTTGGTCTTAAATGCTTACCTGAAACAAAAATATATTCTCTATTTTTAAGTGTTTCGATAATTGAGGCATATGTAGATGGTCTACCAATACCTTCTTTTTCAAGAGAAGCCACAAGAGAAGCTTCTGTATATTTATCTGGAGGAGAAGTTGTATGTTCTTTAATAATGCTACTGATATAATTCAGCTCTTCATTTTCTTCTACTGGTATACTTAGACTCTCAATATCCTCTAAATGAGTAACTGCCATAAATCCCTTATATGTTATATATGATTGTGTCATTTTATACTCATTGTTATCGCAAGTAAAAATAATTGTTGTTTGTGATTTTTTTGCAGGTTTCATTTGAGAAGCTATTGTATTTTCCCAAATAATCTTATAAATATTATATTGTTCCGTTGAAAGATAAGATTTTATGCTTTCTGGAGTGATATCAAAATTAGCTGGACGAATACATTCATGAGCTTCTTGTGCATTTTTTACTTTAGTTGTATAATAATTAGGTTCTTTTGGTAAATATTCGCTATATTTATTTGCAATTACTTCTCTGCACTTTTCAAGAGCACTTGCGCTCATATTTGTACTATCTGTTCTCATATATGTTATTAAACCTATATTCTGATCTTGTATTTTTACACCTTCATATAATTGTTGTGCAATTTGCATAACATCCTTAACTTTCATATTATACTTTTGATGTGCTGCTTGTTGTAATGTAGATGTTATAAATGGTGCAGGAGTGCTTAATTTAATTATTTTTGATTGTATTTCCTTAACTATAAATTTACTACTTTTATTTAGTTGAATATTTTCTAAAGTAGATCTATCAAATACTTTATCAGATAATTTTTGTCCATTTATTATAAATAACTTTACTTCAAGATTTTTATTAAGTTGTACTACTAAAGAATAATAATTTTGTGATACAAAATGAAAACACTCAAATTCTCTTAATGTAATTAGTTTAAGGGCTGGAGATTGTACTCTTCCTGCAGATAGATTTTTAAAATGTACAATATTATTCCATAAATCTGGAGATAGAAAAAATCCTAACCAATAATCGCTTGCAATTCTTACTATATATGAATTTACAAGATCTATATCAATATCTCTTGGTGTATTTAATGCGTTAACTATAGCTGTATTTGTAATTTCTGTAAAAGTAATACGTTTAATTGTACAGTTTTTATTACTAGGTAATATTAAATTTTGTAAATGCCATGCTATTGCTTCACCTTCTCTATCTTGATCTGATGCTAAAAATATAATACTTTTTCCTTTTGCTAGACCTAATACATAATCTGCTTTTTTCTTATCTTTTTCCCATGCAAAATCATATGTTCCGCTATCATTTTTAGTAATTGATCCTTGTTGAGATTTTAATTGAAATAAATGACCAAATGATGCTATTACACTACAATTTTTATACTCTGAGTGATCTGGTAAATTACTTAATATATTTGCAATTGTTTTTGCTTTAGCTGGAGACTCAACTATAATAACAATCTTTTCGCTTTTACTTGACATGACGATCCTTGAAAGCAAAGTATACTATAAAACTTAAAGCTATAATAAATCCAGCAAATATATTTATAAGATTAATTAATTGGATAATATTTAATAAAAACATATTTTTAACAATAAAATTTACTACAATTAAAGTACTTATTATTGCAATTAATGCGATAAAACCTGAAAATTTATATTTACTATTTAAATAAAAACTTATTGAAAGAAGAGCGCTTCCAATCATTGATCCACCTATTATTAAAAGACTTAGTTCATCATTTATCTTATAGGTAAGATAATAATAAAATAATTTTGATAATATTGTTATTATTAATTCGCGATATTTACGTAGATATATACACATAAATAAGAATGCAATTAATGCCATTATTTCAAATAGTATTAATATTAAAAAAGTATTGTCTGTTTTTATTGCATCTCTAGATATAACATTAATTACAGGTAAAGGACTATTTTTTAATCTATAAATAAAATTAATAGCATCATTATAATTATCAAATTTTTTTAGAAACACTTGTTTAGCAAAATTTTTCTCAATAAATAATGTGCTAATTACTTTACCATCTATAAGTATATTCATATTAAATTTATGATATTTTTTAATCCAAAATGTTAATTCTTCTATACATCCTGGGGCAAGTAACATCATAATAACAAAACTATCATCACTATGATAAATAACTAGATTATCAAAAATTCTATGATTTTCATTATGAATCATAATCGTACTATTACCAACTTTCAAACTTAATTCAGATCTAGACTTTAAATCTTTAATAATTTTATCCGCTTTATCTGTATAAATATATATTTCATCATTTTTAAATGATATATAATCTTTCGTGTATTTACCAAGATTAAATACACATGGTTTATTTAATTCTTGTATTGTTTTATTTGGATTATTAATATAGATTTGATATAAATATTCTGTAATTGCAGTAGTAACAATTTTTTTTACTTTTATTTTTGCATATGGTATATTTAATTTTTCTATTTTTTTATCACAAATGAAAGATATAACTGATCTAGCTGATATTATGGTTCTATAACCTATATGCTCTCTCTGTAAAGTTTCTTCTATTTTATTTTGTAAATAGTTAATAAGATTATTGTGATTTATTTCACTATTTTTGCATGTAATCATTTCTCCTCCTTGAATATGTGGAGATTTTTTTATATTGATATGAAGCATATATCTAATTATATAAACATTTTATTAATTCTTATAAGTGACTATATACGGAAAATTGAGATATTCTTTTTGTTCATAGCATTTATATAGCACTGCATTTACAATTTCTGATGGCATATCAAACAAATCTGCAAGCTTAATACATTCACTTAATATCACTTTATATTTTTGCTCTAAATCTTTTTTATTATATCTATAAACCATTTCTGTTATACCAACTGCTAAAATACATAATAATACATAATCTGTTGCTTGAGTATATTCATAAATAATATTCCAAATCATTTCTGACGCTTGATTATACAAATCAACTAATTTATTTGTAAACTCTTTATCATAAAAAGGATCGGTTTCTGCAAATATTTCTAAAGAAGATGCAATATCTTCTACAGAACCTTCACAATCATTAAATATATACGAAAGAAATATAATTCTACTATGTCTTTTTAAAGGTATCATACAGAATAGTATATAAGAAATATTTAAATAGAAAGATTTTTAAATTCACTTTGTAATTGATTGTTGGATAATTTATTTTTAATTTCTGATGGTATTGTTTTGAAAAATGGCACTAGATTTTTCATTATAATAAGATGATTTTTATTATTTGATGATATTTTATTTATAGTATATGTATTCTTTTTTTTATCAATTATAATTTCAATATCCGGTGCGTTAAAGTATTCAGAATTTTTAATACATACAATTTTTTCCTCAGTTTCAGAAAAATACCAAGAAGTATCTTTTTGTATAGATTTTTGTAAAGACTGTAGAATTTTAAATAATTTAATCATTATTGAAATATCTTTATTTTTTATTTGAATATCTTTTTCATATTTATTATTTTGATCTAATTGTATAATCTGACTAATAATGCTATTAATTGTACTCTCAATTTTATTATTTACATTTGTGTTCATGTTATTTAGTTCATTAATATTTGATTTAGCTTTATCAAGTTTTTGCATATCTTCAGAGATATTAACACCAACTTGTATAAGAGCTTTAAGATTTGCTTTGATTGTATCATATAATCTATTTTGTTCCTTAGCCAGTTTATCTTTTTCTGCTTTTTCTTTATCAGATTGTTCCTTAGCTA
>DCST01000046.1:0-2295 GCA_002325765.1 bacterium UBA1459
GCAATACCCTGTGTACCATTAATAAATAAGTTTGGTACTCTTGCAGGTAAAAATATTGGTTCTGTATTTGTTCCATCATAGTTAGGTATCATATTAATTACATCCAAATCATGAAATAATTCAGAGGCATACTTTGTTGTTTTTGCTTCTGTATATCTCATTGCAGCTGGAGGATCTCCATCAATTGATCCAAAGTTACCTTGTCCTTGTATTAGAGTATTTCGATAACTCCATTCTTGAGCCATGCGCACCATTGTAAAATATACAGCAGTATCTCCATGAGGGTGATAATCTCCGAGTACTCTACCAACTATATTTGCGCTTTTTCTTGGTTTATTTTCAAACACAATTTGATTTTCATACATTGAATATAATATTCTTCTTTGAACAGGTTTACATCCATCATTCACATGTGGTACAGCACGATCCTCTATAACAGTTTTGGCATATGTAAAATATGCTTTTTTGAGAACATCTCCTATTTGCTGCGTATTAATATTATTTTCAATTTTACTACTCATAATAAATTTTATAATATTTAGATGATGATCATATATTAAATTTAAATAACAAGAAAATTTATATCTTTAATTATAAAGAATGATATTATTATAATATGACAAAAAAAGTTTCGGGAAGAGTTAAACTCACTATACCCGCAGGGCAAGCAGCTCCGTCAGTAAATAAAATATCAGCAATTGTTGGTCAAAAGAAAATATCTCCAAAACCATTTTGTGATCAGTTTAATGCAATAACAGCTAATATGAAGCATATTGCTCCAGGCACACAAATTACAACTCATGTTATATGTTATGTAGATGGTACTTTCTCTATACATCCAAATAATAGTCCATCAATTGCTACGCTTATTAAGCAACAAATAAATATTTCAAAAGGAGCTCAAAAAGCAGGATATGACACAATTGGAGTATTAACAATTGAAAATATAAAAAAAATTATTGAACTTAAAGGATTAGATATTCGTAGTACTAATCAGTTAGCTATAGCAAAAACAATCTGCGGATCAGCAAGATCTTTAGGTCTTTCTTATCCAAAGGAATCTGAATTAAAGGAGGTTTTCAGTGTCTGCTAGAACTCATCAAATTAAACTTGCTAAAAGAACAATTAAATATAGCAAAAGAGTTAAACAACTTAAAGAAATTAAACTATCAAATTTTAGTAGTATTATTGATATTATTAAACAAGTACAACTTGGATGTACCGCTAAATTTGACGAATCTATAGATATACATATTAAATTAGGTGTTGATCCTAAAAAATCTACAGAAAATATTAGAACAACCGTTTTATTACCATATGGTATTAAAAATAAAAAGAATATACTAGTATTTGCTGATGGAGAAGATATTAATGAAGCAAAAAAAGCTGGAGCGTTTTTAGCTGGAGGCGAAGAGTTAATAGAACAAATTAAAACAAATAATAAAATTTTAGCAAATATTGATGTATGTTTAACTACACCAGATATGACTAAAAAACTTGGAGTAATTGCAAAAATACTTGGACCCGCTGGACTTATGCCTAATTTAAAAGATGGTACTATCTTGAAAAATATTTCATCTGCTATTCAAAATATATCAAGTGGTAATTTATTAAAAATTAAAAATGACTCTGGGGCTTGTATTTCTTGTAGAGTAGGTAAACAATCTTTTACTCCAGAACAAATTGAGGAAAATATCAAATCAATTGTAAATGAAATTAAAGCTAAAAAACCACCAAAAGTCAAATATTTAACAAAAAATGCATATATTAGCTCTACTATGGGTATTGGTATTAATGTACCGCTTAAGTATTTATAATTAGATTGAAGTATATCACAAAAAACAATACTATCATTAATATAAATAAAATATTTTGACTAATATAATAAATTTTAAGAAAATGTTATATTAATTATACCACAATAAGTATATGAAAATAGGAGGAAAAATTGTTTGTATTAGTACTTTTGTAGTAGATATTGAATTTATAACTAATATACCAAACATAAAAGAAGCATTATATTGTATCTATCAAAATAGATATTATTGGTTTGAAGTGTGCTCTCATTTATCAAGAACTCGAGTCAGAACTATTAGTATGCAATCATGTTTTGGTTTATATCGAGGATTAGAAATTTTTAGATCTCATAAAGAGTTACAAATTACCGTTGGGCCAGAATCTTCTGGTAGAGTTTTAAATGCTTTAAATCAATCTTTAGATCCTTGGGATATAGATCCTCAAGAATTAAAAAGCATATATAGATCGCCACCAAGTTTATTAAGTCTCAAAGAAAGT
>DCST01000046.1:2366-12154 GCA_002325765.1 bacterium UBA1459
AATTGCAAAAGGAAAATCAATATTTGTTGGAGCTGGAGAAAGGGGTAGAGAAGGAGCAGAATTATATGATACTATGATAGAAACAGGAGTAATTGATATTAATGGAGGAGAATCAAAAACAACTATATTTCTGGCTCCGATGGATCAACCTCCGGGTCAAAGAAGTCGTATTATACATGCTGGTTTAGCTGCTGCAGAACATTTAGCTTATGATAATAACACAGATGTTCTATTGATCATAGACAATATTTATAGATTTGTTCAAGCAGATGCGGAAATTGCTATACAACTTGGTAAATCATTAATGAATATGGGTTATTCTCCCACTTTAAATACAGATATTGGTATCGTTCAAGATAGAATTGCAAATACAAATCATGGATCAATTACAAGTATTCAAGCTGTATTTATACCAGCAGATGATTTTACTGATCCTGCTATATGTATATTTGAGGGTCATTTTGGTTCAAAAATAATACTTGATCGTAAAATTGCTGCCGCTGGTATCTTTCCTGCAGTTGATCCTCTTGCTTCAAATTCAAAATATGCTACAAAAGAAATTATAGGTGAAAGACACTTTAATTTGTTGCAACAAAGTAGAATTATACTTACTGAATATGAAAGTCTTAAGAGTATTATTGCCTTTTTTGGAATCGAAGAATTATCTCCTCAACAGATTTTAGTTGTAAATAGAGCAAAAAAAATACTTAATTTTATATCTCAGCCTTTAGTTACTGCAGCTAATCACTCTGGTATACCTGGTATATTAGTTACTCTTGAAGAAACCCTAAATACAATTGAGAAAATAGTAAATGGCGAATATGATTACTTATCTGCGGCTGCCTTTTATATGATTGGAGCTGAGCCAGTTGAAGATGTATTACACACAGTTAAAGGATAAAATATGAAAATTTATATTAATAATACTGAGTTAGAAGGTAATAAAATATCAATTAGACTATATAATCAGGATATAATTACTATACTTAATCATCACTGCTATTACGTTTGTCATGGTACATTATTAAATATTGATGATAAGTTATATAATATACCTTGTATAGTAGAAGTAAAAAATAATGTAGCTAAAATTTATTTACTTTAATACTATAGAGTTATACTCTTCTGGTATTGGTAAAAAGTATCCATTATATATTTTAGATTCACGTAATAAATACTTTCTTCTTTTAATGATATATGCAATATCTTTTGGTATAATACTTACATCTTTAAATATTAACTGCCTAAGTATTAGATATGCACAATTTACAGGTGCTTTTGCTCCATATACTTCGGCTCCTAAAGATTGGTCATTATTTCTACAAATAGTAATATATAATATATAGTTATCTGTAATTACAAGACATAATGCATCTCTATTATTTGAAGATGTTCCTGTTTTACAATAAATATATTCTCTTCCTAATGGTGTTAATCCTTTGCCAGATCCTCTTAAATAAACGCCATTCATAGCATCTAATGTTAATATTAATGTTTCTAAACTACATACTTTATTACCAATAGTTGTTTCACTATTTTCAAAGACAATTTGATTATTTTTTTTCATATTTAAAATAAAACGAATAGATCTAGCATATCCTTTATTTAATAAAAATAAACAACATGCTGCAAATTCTNNCATCCTAGTATTGATGATGGCCTTGGTTCATGTTTTAATACACCTGCATTTTGCATCCATCTACCAAATTTTTCTAATCCAACACGATTTAAAATAATATCCACAAATGGTATATTTCGTGAATGCTCAAGAGCAAAACCTAAAGATATTTCTCCTAAAAATTTATTATCCCAATTATGCACTATCCATGTATTTATATCATCTTTTTGGTCTGATTGATCTAATAATAAATATGTACTTAAATCTGGAAATNNAACAGGTATATATAAATCTTTTAACTCTAAAATATCTATAATTGCAGCTATATCAAAAACTTTAGCGATTGATCCCGGATGTCTTTGCCTTTTATCTATAAATGTTTGATTATATGTTGGATCACATCCACTTACACTTGCAATAATATCTCCATTTGCAGCTATCATTGTTACTTGACCATTAAATGATGGTTTATTTATAACTGTATTATCATCTCTTGTTAAGTATAATACATCATTTATATTTACTTCATATTGACATAAGAATATACTTGATAATTTTCCATTTCTTTTTCCTTCATACTCTCCTTCTTTATTTATTATTCTTACAGGATAGACAAGACTACCTGCATAAAATTTTACTAGTTCTGATTTTTTCTTTGCTATTCCAACTGGACCTGCCCATTTTTCATTTTTTTCTAATCCAAGGCATATCTCTTCTAATGATTTGCTACATATTTGATTAATATCACTATCTATTGTTAGATGTACATCAAATCCTCCTCGCATATAAGAATCTTTACCAAAGTTTTTAATAATCTCTTGGCGAACTTCATGATTAATGAAAAACCATTTATTAATATTATGCATATCGAGATTAATATATAATTCTTGATTAATATATAGATTGTATTCTTCTTGATTTATAATTTTATTTTTATATAAAGTTTTAAGTATATAATTTCTTCTATATATACATTGTTCATAGTTATAAAAAGGTGAATATTCAGATGGATCTTTTAGCATGGCAACTAATACTGCAATTTCTCCATAATTTAATTGATCTATATTTTTATAAAAAAAGATTTTAGATGCAAGACTAATTCCATAAATACCATATGATAAATATACTTTATTGACATATATCTCCATAATTTTTTGCTTAGACCAACATAAAGTTATAATTGGCGCATAAATAAGTTCTTTTATTTTTCTAGCAAATAATTTATCTTCTGTTAAAAAGATAAGTTTAATTACTTGTTGAGTAATGGTTGATCCCCCCGCAATATGAAAAAATTCTTTTTTTTGAATAACAAAATAAAAAAACTTACGTATTGATTGTCCTATTGCTCTTAGAATACCAGTAAAACTTAATCCAATATTTGTATAAAAGTTTTTATCTTCTGTATAAATAATAGTTTGTTTTACTTTTTTGGGTATTTGTTCATATGTCATATATTCTTCTAGTTTAGCTCCAGTAACAGTTACTTGTCTATAATTTCTATCAAAAATATTAATTACTTGATATGGCTCATATTTATACTTTCGAATAACACGAAAAGCATATATTGAATAAGCAATTAATAATATCATTATACCTAAAAGACAGTATAAATATATACGCCTTAAACACCAGAAGAATAATTTAATAAAAGCTATAAATAATTGAAACATATATTTAAGTACAGAGTATATTTGACTTAATATATAAAACACCATAACTGTATAATAGCATAAATAAGCCTTTTATCTTTTCTATTATTATTAAGCATACTACATAATAAATGAGTATTAACATAATACAGGAACTATATGACAGAAGATAATATTAATAATCAAATTCAAAATATTGACGAAGCATTACAATCTATTGAGTTAAAATCAAGTGTAAAAAAATCAGAAAATCCTTTTAAGTATGCAATTATAGATGGATGTAGTATTATAATAAGTCCATTATTATATATATCTATACCAATTATTGATAAGTCTAATATTATAACTGCAGATAGGTTTGCAGATATATTAAGTGCTAAAAATGAAAAATCTGATAAAATACTAGAATTAATTAGTTTAAAATATACACTTGTTACTCAGGTTGATAGAATTAGCGATTTAGATATAAGTGGTATGAAGGAAATATTAAAAGAACAAGCTTATAATGCAATGACAACTAAAATTAATGAACAAGTTTTATACGGAGATAAGAAAAACGGATTAAAAGGCATATTTACAAATACTGCAATTAAAAAAGAAACTTTTGATGATGATATAGATAAGACTTTAGCTTCTATGTGGGCTCAATTAAAAAATAAAAATAGCAATACTATATGGATTGTAAATGCTAAAATATTTACTCAGATAGCAGCATCAGATTTATATAATAATAGTGATAATACTATTTATAACTGTTCTGTAATATGCTGCTCTGAAATGAAAGATTCAGATCAAATAATACTTATNNGCGATGAAATGCTAGATTTAAACACTGAATATATTAATACTCATGGTAATATCTATTTTTCTATATCTTGTGCAGGTGGCGTAAAAAATATTCATGATTTTGTTATTTGTTCATCATCAAGTTAAATACAATAAACAATAATATCTAATTAAGATATTGCTTAATAAGATATTGGGTATAGTAATCATCAGTTGGACATAGATTTCTGTGATTATTTAATAAATTTATATCATTATTATTTTTATAACTATAATAATTACGTATAAAAGATTTAGTTATCTCTGATTGTTGGTTATATAATGTATAGAAATCAGTATTAATAAAATATAAACCCTGTCTATATATCTCATTAGTATCAATATTAAATACAGTAGATTCATATCCTAAACATAAATTATCATATTCATATACAGGTAATTTAAGTTTTATTTGTGATACTTGAGTTACAGAGTATTGATTTGAAATATTAGCACTTGTTCCCCATAATTCTCCAACATTACTAATAATTTCTGATAAAAAAGGTACATATCGATATCCTTGTTTATGTTTTACTATCGTAACAGGAGCATTTACATACTGCCAATCATTTGTATAAATTACAAGTTTCTTGCTATAATCTCTATTTTTAATTTGATAAAGAGTTTCTGCATTTTCCGCTGTTTTCTTTATAAAAAGTCCATATACAGTATCTGTAGGTAGTATTACAGGTAAATTTTGATTTAATAATTTTATTATTTCTTGAATGTTCATGATATATTATAAATAAAGTAAAATAGAATATGTCTAATAATAAGATTAAAACATTATGTTATAACTATGATTTACCAGAAAATATTGTATATAAAAATCCTATCATTGCAATTGATACAGAAGCTTTAGGTTTAAATATTACTAGAGATAGATTATGCGTTGTTCAAATTAGAGCAGATGATATTATTTATATTGTCTCATTTCCTCAGCCAATATATAATAAATCAAAAAACTTAGTTAATCTCTTAAAAAATAATAAGATTTTAAAAATTATGCATTTTGCTCGTTTTGATATGTTAATAATTGCTAAATATTTAGGTGTATGCATGAAAAATATTGCATGCACAAGAATACTTTCTAAAATAACCAGAACTTATACAGATAAACATGGATTAAAAGAGCTAGCAAGAGTTTACACTAATAATGAGTTAAATAAAAATGAACAAACTTCTTATTGGGGAGGAGATCTTACAGAAAAACAAATACAATATGCAGCGAATGATGTATTATATTTATTTGAAATATATGATAATTTAATGCAAGTAGCAAAAAAAGAAAAAAGAGATACAATAGCAAAGCAAGCATTTGAAATGTTACCTCATATTAACTATATAGAACTTAATAATTTTAATATACAAGATATAATTATGCACTAATATAAAATATTAGATCATATATAATTATTTATGATGACTTTTACAATAAATTTCTTGATATATGCTACACTGCATGAGAATCAAGCACAAAACCCATTTCCAGAACTACAAATAAGTGGTAATGATTATCAATCATATCATCAATTGAGAGGAGAATCTCTTTTAGGAATGAGTAATGCTATGATAGGTGTTAATTCTAATTTGTTCTGTACTAGCCCAATTGGTAGTACTGGAGATCGATATATATCTCCAGAAGAAAGAATGGCCATTTTATTTGAAGTATGCAATACTATGATAAAAGGTTTTGGAAAAAATATAATTATATTCAAATCTTGGTTATTAAAACAACCACAATTTCTGTCAAAAATACAGGAAATTAAAGAAGAAGCAGCAGAGAAGATTAAAAAAGCAGACAATTTTATGGAAAAACTATTTGGGAGCTTAACACAAAAAAATGATACAAGAACACGTTTTTATATTACAATTAAAGATTTTGAAAACAAGTTTTTACAAAATGCTCAAGTATATGCAAAAGAAATATGCGAAAATGAAGATCCTGTAAGTATTTTATGCAAATGGGAAGAATTTTATAACAAGTATATCAAAGAGTTTGAAAATACTGGATTTATTATAGATACTTTTTCATACGATCCTACAATGGCTTTAGTTTCTGCTAATAAAGGTAATCAAGTATATCGTGTAGCACCCAATTTAGCTACAGGTACTTTATTTGAGTTAGTAGAATGTATTCAATCAAAAAAACCATTAAAGGATATTATAAAAACAACAGATCTAATTCCAATATTAAAATCGCCTATAACAGATATAATAGAAGTAAAAAAGGGATTGCTGCAAACACTGTTATCTACTGAAACACTAGATACTCTAAAAAAAATGCTTGATCCTATTATATTAAAAAGTAAACAAATAATAGATAAAAATCTAGCAGAAATAAAACAAATATTTGCTCCATATTTATTTAGTAATGAAGCAGATGATACAGCAGAATACTATAGGAAAGATGATCAGGAGAAAAGAAATAAATCTACAGAAATTTCTCGGGAGGATTCAAGAAAATTAATAGAATTATTTAATCAAATGCTTACAGCTATCAACTGTATACCAAGTATAGGTTGTGGACATATGTTGCATCCAGATGACCCATTATGCTCAAGTATACCATATAATGCTAAAATACCCTTTTCTAGTTTTGAACTTTCTAGTCATTTTAACACAATGAAATCAAATAAAGTAAATATACATGAAAGGAAAAAATCATTAGAGAAATTTGAAACAATAGTCCAAAAGTGTAAAAACAAATCAGAACAAGATCCAATAAAAGATATGAAAAAGTTTGTAAATGATAGAGGTCAATCACATGAAGCAGAATACAGGTATATTCAAGCAAACTCAGCATTATTATTTCCGAAACTCCATTTAGAACTAAATGAATCTATATTTCAAAAACAACAACCAAAAATTGATTTAAGTAAAATAGTATCAAGTAGTTCATCTATTAAAATACCTCTGCGTAAACGCATAGTAAAATGGATAATAAATGGAATAGTAGTTTTTTCTGTTTTTGCTGGTATATTATATGTAACTATAATACTTATATTGCCCCCAAAGGAAACATTTATATCTTATTTTATAAAACCAATAGGCATATGGTTTAAAAACTTATCTAAAAAATAAAAGATTTAATTATATTTCGCCAAATAAACTATACATACAAGGAACTACAAATAATACTAATAATGTTCCAATTGAAATACCATAAAAAATAACAATACTCATATCCTTTAATCCTATCATAATACTATGAGTTTCAAATAATAATGGTAATACTCCTAAGGCCATTGCTAAGGTAGTAATTAAAATAGGTCTTAATCTATCTGCTGCTCCATTAATAGCAGATTCCTTCTTTGAATATCCTTGACTGCGATAAGCAGATGCGCTATTAATAAATAAAACACCATGTTTTGTTATTAATCCAACTAATGTAATTATACCAATAGCTGTATAAATATTAATGGTTGTACAAGCAAAAATAGCACCTATAGATCCAACTAAACTTAATGGAACAGTAAGCACTATTATTAATGTGTTTTTTATACTATCAGTTTGAGCTATTAGTATAAACATAATTAAAATTAAAGATAATAAAAATAAATAAAACATTTGATTTTGATTTTCCATATATTCTTTAGCTAAATCAGTAAATGCAATTCTTAATTTCTTTTTAAAATATTGTTGATGTTTAGTTTGTATTTCATTAATAACATCTCCTAACTTATGCTTATTTGGATCATAATATATTGATACTTCTTGAGCTTGATATCCCATATAATTAAATATTGAATTTTGTTTTTTTCTTTCCTTTATTTTAATAAAAAGACTTGGTTGTATTATTCTATTACGAAAATAAAAAGGTAACTCTAACATTTTTATTACTGATTCTTTTTTGTCCGTACCAATAATAATTCTATATTTTTCTCTATTAACATTAAGTGCACCTATATCTGTTTTGCTCATTATACTGTTAATAATTTCTTGAATTAAATCTGGAGATATTTGTAAAATAAATGCTTTATTGTAATCTATTTCAAGTGTGTATTCATTTGATGAAATACCATATCCTATAGTTGACTTAATAATTGGAGAATTTTCAATTATATCTCTAAAATCATTTATCACTCTTTTAAGTTCCTCTATTGAAGTATTTTCATATAATATAATATCTACTCTGTCTTTATCATCAAAATCTATAGCATTAAAGTATAAATCCTTACATATTAATTCTAATTTTTTTAATACTTGTTCCTTTGCTGTACTATTATTAGTTTTTATATTCATGGTAATATAATTAGATTTTATTTGAATTATATAATTATTGATGATTTTATTTTTTTTTAGTTGCATAAGATACTGCTCAATAATATTTGCTCTTTGTATAAAATAACTAATATTTTTATTTTGCCGAGGTATTGATCTAGAATTAATAATAAAATTATAACTAGGTACAAATGGATAATTTTCTTCTTGTATTTTTGTGAGTAAAAAGAGAGATGATCCAACTAAACATGCCGCTAATGATAAAACAAACCATCTAATTCTTATTATATAATACAATATATCTTTATAAAATTGCTCCACTTTATTTAGTATTTTTTCAATAAAATCACTATGTCCTAAGTACTTTGCACTAAGCATTGGAGATAGAGTTATAGATAATAAACCAGAAATAATAACAGATGAGCATAATACTATAGCAAATTCTCTTAATAAATCTGCAAATCCTCCTTTTGCTATTAATACAGGTAAAAATACAAATGATAATGTCAGTGTCATAACAACAACAGGCCAAAATATTTCTTCTGTTCCTTGTATAGCTGCTTTTTTTAGATTTTTAGTTACATTATATTTTTTTACAATATTTTCAACAATAACAATTGCGTCATCAACTACTAATCCAATTGCAATAAGAAATGCTGATAATGTAATTGTATTTAGAGTACAATTAAATAATTTCATTGGTATAAATGTAACTATTAATGAAATAGGTATTGCCAAAATAGGAGTAATAGCAGACTTAAATGATCCTAAAAAGATTAATATAATTAATACTATTAATATAATTGCTTCAAGAAACGTTTTCCATATTTTTCTTAATAATACATCTAAATTCTCAGACTTATCTTCTATTTCTATATCTAAAGAGTATTTATCTATTATATCAGGTAATAATTTTTTGACTTCTTTAGATACATTTACAGGATTTGCACTTGAATATATATCTATTTGTACACATTGCTGATTACTATTTCTCCAAACTATTAAATTTAAATCTGGCATAGATATACTAATATTCGCAACATCTTTAATTCTTACATTATTTTGATTTAATACTATATTCTTTATATCTTCAAAATGTATAAGAGATGCTGGCATGCTAAACGATAAACTATTACCTCCTTCTGATCTTGATGCTAAAGGATCTTCCTTTGTATGCATTTTTATCATTCTACTAATATCGTTGATTGTAATACCATAATAATAAGCTTTTGCTGCATTTAAAGTAATCATAATCTCTGGAGGGCTTTGTCCTTCTACTTCTACTCTACTTACACCGTCTATACGTTCAATATCTTGTTTAAGTTCTTTTTTTAAAATACTAGTAATTTCCCTAAGTGTATGTTTTGATCCTTTAATATAAAGTGTTATAATTGGACTTTTTCTTCTTGCTCCCTGAGATATACGAGGTAAGTTTAACACTGAAGGTCTATTTGTATTAAATATAATATCCT
>DCST01000047.1:0-277 GCA_002325765.1 bacterium UBA1459
GATAAATTAACTGGTACTCAATTAGATAGTTTATATCTTAATCATCAAAGTAAATTAAAAACACTTATAAATAATGTAAGTATTCCTTCTTTATATAATATGACTCAATTACTAACTCTTGTAAGTTCTTATACCAATATATCTGATCTTGATAATGTTAATAATGATAATCTTAAGGTATTTGCCCCTTATTTATCTGTTGATCAATTAAATAATTCTAATTTTACTAAATTATCTGATATTGCAGATAAACTATCTTCTTCTCAATTAGATGGAT
>DCST01000047.1:374-552 GCA_002325765.1 bacterium UBA1459
TTAAAAACACTTATAAATAATGTACGTATTCTTTATTTATATAATATGGCTCAACCTAATTTACAAGCATTAGCTACATCTTATACTAATCCATCTGATCTTAATAATGTTAATAATGATAATCTTAAGGTATTTATTCGTTATTTATCTTCTTCTCAATTAAATGGATTAAATAATA
>DCST01000047.1:577-6513 GCA_002325765.1 bacterium UBA1459
CAATCTATTGCGGATAAATTATCTGATTCTCAATTAACGGAATTATATATTGCTAATCAACATAAACTATATCTCATAGTAAATTATCTAACAAGTAGTCAGATAATGTTTTTAGAGAATCGATTATCTATAAAAGATATAGAAGATAATACAGATCTTGATGAAACAAGATTAGATTATGTATCTGATCAAGGTTTAAAAGATATAGCAGACAAACTTAAAGCTACTCAATTAGAAACTTTATCTGCATCTGATCTTAAATTGATTATTGATTTAGTGGATCTAACTGAATTTAACAAACTATCTAATACCTCAACAGGTATAGCCAAATTAAAAGAATTATCTGCATCTTTTACTAATACAGAACTAATATCAATGAAGATAGAGAGATTAATAGTACTTGCCCCTTATTTATCTGTTGATCNNTATCTTCTTCTCAATTAGATGGATTAGATAATACTAAATTACAATCTATTGCGAATCAATTATCTTTTTCTCAATTAAATGGATTAACTGATGCTAACTTACAATCTATTGCGGATTATTTATATTCTACTCAATTAGATGGTTTATATCTTGATTATACAATTAAATTAAAAACACTTATAAATAATGTAAGTATTCCTTCTTTATCTTATATGACTCAATTATCAGATCTTGTAAGTTCTTATACTAATCCATCTGATCTTAATAATGTTAATAATGATAATCTTAAGGTATTTGCTCCTCAATTATCTTCTTCTCAATTAAATAATTCTAATTTTACTAAATTAATTACAATATATTTTTATTTAACAATAGATAAAATAGCTGATTTAAATGATACAGCACTAAGTAAAATAGTAAATGGTTTAAATATAGATGATTTATATCAATTTGTTATGGTTAAAGTGTTGAATCCTATTTATAATTTTCATCTTGATATCTTAGAATTTGATGATAATGGCAAAAACATTAAGTTAAGTACTTTAAAGTTTGGAGATCAATTATCTGATTTGTATTCTAAATTTATAGATTTATTAACTATACAAGATTCAATAGAAAGCTATTATCATCAATGCACACGTATATTTTTGTTATTTTTTCAGGTAGCACAAAATAATAAATTATACTCAAGTTTTATAGATTTGTTAAAATCGATAAAAGCTTTGATGTATATAATAGCAGAGTATAACTATTTTTTCTCATTATATAATCTCAGTAAATATCATAATAATCTTTTCAATACAATGAGTAGTTTATTGACTCTGGTATCTAGTGATGTCAATACAGATATCAATACTATACAAGGACTTGAATATGCAATATCGAAAAGCATAAAACATTTTAAGAATATAATTAATAACAATGCTAATAATATAGATTTTAATGATCATGGGCAAAAACAAAAGAGATTGGATATTCAATTTGCTTTTATGAATTATTGTGTTAAGAGATTAAGTGAGGAGAAATATAATACTACAACTAATAGTCCTGCTGATAATTGGACATTTCCAACAGATAGTAAATATAATAATAAAAGAGCATATACTTGGAATACTGATGGAACATTTATGGTAAATTTTGATAATACAAGTACAGGATACTTTCAAGATAGACAAATAATGTATAATATGTTACAAATATCATATAATATTGCTACATATCAATATATATCTAAATATCAAGCAGATCCTACTCTAACTACTTATGATGATAATAATTTTTATAATCCAACATATAGTACTATTACTGGTATATTTACAAGTAAAAAAGATATAATAGGCGATATAATATTAAAGTATCAAAATATGATAAATGCCTTGAATCCTAATAATCAAACAATACCAAATTTAGATCATTCAACTAAATTTAATAAATATAACACATTAATTAATAATCTACTAACTAAGATAAACAGCAAAACAGCATAAATAAACAAAAAAATAAAATTAAATTACTACAAAATATTTGTAAATATAATATAATTGAAATGTGGAGAAATGGCCGAGTGGCTGAAGGCGCCCGCTTGGAAAGCGTGTATATATTAACGTATATCGTGAGTTCGAATCTCACTTTCTCCGATAATCTCAAAACAATAAATTTAAAATAATAAAATTAAGAAAAAAGAAAGAAAGAAAAAGGAAAATAAAAAAATGATAATAGCAATGAAAATATATGGAAATTGTATAGCATTATATGAACAATTATATACAGTAAAAGATGGAAGTAATTATATAGAAGTGGATCCAAAAAGTAATAGAAATTTAGTTCCATTTCTTACTCTTTCTCAATTAACAGATAAATATCCAGATAGTACTGGACAAAGATTACTTGATAATATTCCCGCTAAATATCTTTCTATTACTCAATTAAATTCTCTTAGTAATCAAGATCTTCAAAGTATTGCTCCTAATTTATCTTCTTCTCAATTAGATGCATTAAATCAGAATAAATTAAAAGAACTTATAAAAAATGTAAGCATACCTAATTTATCTAGTATGACTAATTTATCAAATCTTGTAACTTCTTATTCTGTAAATGATCTTAATTCTGTTAATATAGATAATCTTAAGATATTTGCTCCTTATTTATATTATCTTCAATTATCTCAATTGGATAATACTAAATTACAATCTATTGCCTCTAAATTAACTGGTAGTCAATTAGATGGATTATATAAAAACGATCCAAATAAAATAAAAGAAATTATAAAGAGTACAAGCATACCTAATTTATCTAGTATGACTAATTTCCAAAATCTTATAGATTCTTATAATGCATCTGATCTTAATTTAGTTCATAATGATAACCTTAATATATTTGCAAATAAACTCACTTCTGCTCAATTAAATGGATTAACTATTTCTAAATTACAATTTATTGCCTCTAAATTAACTGGTATTCAATTAAATAATATTAAATTAGAATATATTGCTGATAAATTAACTGGTATGCAATTATCTCAATTGGATGATACTAAATTAAAAGCTATTCTTAATTATTTAGTTGTATCTCAATTAAATGATACTAGTTTTACTAAATTAACTACAATAATTTTCGAGTTATCAGTAGATAAAATAGCTGATTTAAATAATAATAAATTAGAGGAAATAGTAAATAAAATAAGTATAGACGATTTATGTAAATTTGTTATATCTGTCGTACTGAGTCCTATATATAGTTTTCATCTTGATAACTTGAGTTTTTTCTATAATAGTAAAAATATTAAATTAACAACTTTAAATCTTAACAATAATCTATCTTTACTAAATTTTTATCACAAATTTAAAGAATTACTCACTAAAAATTCAATAGAAGATTATTATTATGATTGCTCAAGTTTATTTTCGATGTTTACTGGTGCTTCTAGTGAAGTAGCTTTTATATCTCAATTATATACATCAAGAGTAGAAGAAGGAAAGGGTTTCCATTTGACACAATGGTTATTATCTTTTAATTATGATACAATGAACGAATATATTAAACAATCAAAATCTGGTATTTTCGATACAGTAAATAATTTGATATTTTACATGTCTCAGAATTCAGGTGAACCTGGTTCTTTAAAATCATTTGAATATAAAACAAGAAAAAGCGTACTACATTTTATGGAAACAATTTCTAATAATTTCAATAATATACAATTTAATGATAACAATAGACAAAAGATATTAGATATTATTTTTTCTGTTATAGATTATTATTTAAACAGAGTACTTACCAGTACTTATAATACTGCGAATAATAGTCCGGCTAATAATTGGACATTTCCAACAGATAGTAAATATAATAATAAAAGAAAATATACTTGGAATACTGATGGAACATTAAAATCTGTAACATTTGATAATACAAGTATAGGATACTTTCAAGATAGAAAAATAATGTGCAATATGTTACAGATAGCATATTATATTATTAAATATCAATATATATCTAAATATCAAGCAGATCCTACTCTAACTACTTATGATGATTCTATTTCTTATAATCCATCATACACTACTATTAGCAATATATTTAACAGTAAAAAAGATATAATATCCTTGATACTAACTCTCTATAATAATATAGTACTCGCCTTAAATCCTGATAATCAGCCAATATCTGGCACATACTATACAAATCAATTTAATAAATATAATACATTAATAAATACTCTTAAAACTAAGATAGACGGCAAAACTGCATAAATAAACAAAAAACAAAACTAAAATAATTTAATCATCTACAATAAGGTTATGATTTTTTTTATAACATGTATGTGGGATAACTGGTCTCAAAGCGCTAAAAATCTTATTAATAAGAAGTTTTCTATTAAAAAAGAAGCAACATCTCTTGAGGAAATTTTAAGTAATATTACTGAGCAAACAGGTATACAATTTTCTATATTTATAAAAAAACCTATTGCATTTTCTGTAATTAATATCTCTAATAGAACAATAAAATCATTTTTAGAGGATTTACTTTCTGCTTATCATTTTCATATAACCTACAAAGATAATACAATAGTAATACAAGAATGTGAAGAAAAATGGATAACTTACAAAATACCTGCTCTTGGAGGTAGTCCTTATGATTTTCCTGGCCTCAATAGTTATGATAGTCATAATAATAAAGAAAGTACATCTTATTTCGAAACAATTGAAAAAGTTATTTCTAAGATTACAAATAATTTATATGCAATAGATAAATATCAGCATCTAGTAACATGTAAAGGTGATTGTAGAGTACATAAAAATGTAGTTGAATATTTAAATCATCTTGATATTAAATGTTATATTAATATAGAACTTTGTATTATTGAATTTTCACTAGAAAAAGAAGATATATCAATAATAAATAAGATAATAAATACATTAAATGGACTACCAAATGTAGATAATATAATGAGCTCTATGTCAGATATTTGTGGCCCAAATATTGTATATTTAAATGCATCAAATTCAATTTTTATACAGGTAATACCTCATTGTTTTGCTAATATTACATCTACTAGACAAATTTCATATCAAATGACAGAATCTTCTATTTCTCGAAGTTCAGTACAAAAAAACTTTAAGTATACTCCATTAGATGATGGTATTAGTTTATCATTTTTAGCTACTTGTAAAAATAAAGATATGATCATGCTAGAACTTAAAGCAGTTGTACAATCTATATTAAATAAGAAAAAAGCACCTGAAGTTAATTATCAAAAACTTTCTACAATTATGTTAGTAGAAAATAATAAACCTATAATAATAGGAGGATTAAAAACAAAAACAAGAGTTTCTAAGATATTTTCATCAAGAAGAAATGAGATGTCTATTATTATGAAATTTCTGAAATGGTGCAATAAAATAGGTTTTTCAAGTAATAAAGTAAAAGATGTAATAATTTTAATTTTTATTAAACCAAAAATTGTTTATATTTAAGTAAAATAGTATCCAGATCCATCCTCAAAAACAACATATTTTAATAAAATATCTCTAATTTTATCAGCTTGAGAATAATCTTTATTTTGCTTATATATATTTCTTTGTTCTATTAGTTGAGATATTTCTTCTTCAGATTTATTATCAATTATATATATAGGTACAAAATTAAATCCCATAACTTCAAATAAAAACTTAGATTCTTCTGGTTTATACATAATATTGTTGGTAATAAAATTAATAGCATTAAAGGTATTTAAATTATCACTTAATATATTTATAAACTTACTATCTATATTTTTACTAAATATATATTTAATCAGATGGGTTGCTGCTTGTTAAAAGTCAAAAGATCACNNAATATATATTTAAAATATAGTCTTTTAAATTCTTTAAATTTATGTAATGATTCATTAATAGTAATATCATTAAACTCAATATCTTTGTCATAATTATAACTCAGTATAAAATATCGAATAAAATTTGGATCATAATTTAAATCTTTAACATAAATAAAATTACTAAGAGATTTAGATA
>DCST01000047.1:6617-7931 GCA_002325765.1 bacterium UBA1459
CATAGCGGAACATTCAATATGCCATCCAGGTCTACCCTTATAATTGATATCATTAATATAAAAATCAAATGTAATATCTGTAGTAAATTTCCAAAGCACAAAATCATGTACATTTCTTTTATCATAATTATCAATACGAGATATACACTCTTGACTTGCACAAGAAAAAACATTATATGCTACTTTACTTTTATCTAAATAAATACCAGATGTTGTTATATATGCCATTTTATTATTTAAGAGTTTGATAATATAAAGTTTCATTTCTTCTATATATTGAGATGCTTTTGGTTCATATGTTGGAGGTAGAATATTAAAATCATTACATGTTTTATGAAAAGATTCTGTATAAATATTAGCAATATGTTGATAATCTTGACTTTTTTTTATAATTTTATCATCTATATCAGTTATATTTCTCACATAAATTATCTCATCTGCAAGAGTTTTAAGATATCTAAATAAAACATCATATACAATTAATCCGCGTAAATGACCAATATGAGCATGATCATATACAGTAGGCCCACAAACATATAAAGTAACTTTTTTTATATCAATATCATGTATTTGTTGTGTTACACTATTAAAAATTTTTAGATATTTATTCTCATTCATCATCATATTTTATTTTAGATTATTGACATAATTAAAATATGATTAAAGATATTCAATTATATAAATCTTTACTACAAAAATATCAAATAAGACAAATAGAAATAGAATCTGTTTCATATAATGATGCAAGTTTTAAAAAATGTCAAAAAGAATTAAATAAAATTATACCAATTATACATCTATTGGAAAAATATATTAAATATATAGATGAATATCATAATTTACAAGAATTAATGTTATTACCAGAATTTAAAAGCGAAGCAATAGCAGAGAGTAATAATCTAATTATAAAAATCGAACAAACAGATGAAGAAATTAGTGAGTTTTTACTTTCTGAGGCAGAAGAGGATTATAATAAAATTATTATAGAAATAAGAGCAGGTACAGGAGGAGATGAGGCCTCTTTATTTGCCGCAGATTTATTAAGAATGTATCTTAGATTTACCGATAAACAAAAATGGAAACATAAAATGATAGATAGTTCTATGAACGAAGCCGGAGGTATTAAATCATGTTCAGTATTACTAGAAGGAGATAGTGTGTATAAATATTTTGTCCACGAAAGCGGTGTTCACAGAGTACAAAGAATACCTATTACAGAAGCTAATGGTAGATTACATACATCAACTGCAACATTATCAGTTCTACCTGCAGATGAAGACGTAAATATTGAAATAGAAGAAAAGGATTTAAAAA
>DCST01000047.1:7965-28482 GCA_002325765.1 bacterium UBA1459
TGTTGTTACTTGTCAAGATGGTCGCTCTCAACTTGATAATCGAGAAACAGCTATGAAAACTCTAAAAATGAGATTAGAACAAGAATATCATAGAAATAAACAAAAAGAAAAAGATGACAAGAGACAAGATCATATTGGAAGCGGAGATAGATCTGAAAAAATTAGAACATATAATTATCCAGAAAATAGAATTACAGATCATAGATATAAAATAACAGTATATCAACTAGAATTAATGATGAATGGAGAAATAGAAGATTTTCTTAAAAAAGTTATAAGCGAATCTAGAAAATATATCAAAAATCAATAGTATTTTACGTATAATTATTATATGTTTTCTTCGTCTAGTGGCCTAGGACATTACCCTCTCACGGTAGAAACATCGGTTCAAATCCGGTAGAAGACAATTTATTGATCAATAATAATATCTTCCTCATCTTTGTTTTTTGCTAATTCATTAAGATTAACTTGCATTGGTATTGTTTTTGATTGTAATTGAGAATTGTAAATTATTGGTTTTTTTGTTAATATATATAAAAAAAATGATAATGATAATAGTATTAAATTACCTATTACTTGAAGACATAATATTAATTTAGGTACATTAAAGTCTAAGAAAATATAATGATCTGAATTTGTACCAGTTAATTGACCTTGTATAATAGATAATAAATAGAAAGGTATCATAGCACATGGTATATAACATAATAAATACATAAATAAAAATCTAAAGAATTGATTTGTATTTTTATACCAAGTTTTACTATTAATATATTTTGTAATTAAATTATATAATCCGTTTGTAATCATAACGGAGGCCAAAATCTTTAGTGCTGTTAGAATAATTGAAAGCATTGGATTTGTAATTGCTGACAATAATCCAATATCTTCATAATCACTAACTATTGGTTGTATAAAAGAAGAATAAAAATTAGAAAAAAAACCTTGATCTTCTAATATAAATCCTGTTTTTATAAATACTAAACCTGATTCCACGATTACAACATATCCGCATAAATTAATAAATAATACTTTATTTGCAATAATCTTATGTTGTGCTAGTTTACTAGCTTCGCTCGCGCATATATAAAAAAAACTCATAAATAATATTAGCACGATATAAGAAATATTATATTATTTTAATATGATATGGACTTATGCTCAAGATAGGCAATATCTCAAAATATTATGCGATATATTTAATAAAGGTTTTGAGTGTATAGGATCTATTACTAATAATCGTAAAAAAAGTAGATATCAATTTAGTTTACAATTTAATTCAGCTGGTCCAAAAACTCATTTATTAGCACTATGCACAATAAAAAAATATATGTTTAACAAAGATGTATCAATAAAAATTTATGATAATTCTATTATTAATACTTATATTTTTAGTAAAGAAGAAAATCTATCTCCAGAGGAACAAAAATTGCTATATTATATTGCCCATACTACATGGACAATAGAGAAGTTTTATAAAATTTCAGCTGGTGCTCCAATAATAGTATATGATAAGAAAAATAAACCTGGACTTAAAATATCGTTCATTATTGGTGAAAAAAAAGAAAAAATTAACTTAGTATTTTTCTTTTATGAAGATGATACTTTAAGAAAAATATATTTTATTTCAAACGAGTCGAATTTAACAATTCGGATAGAGTAAAAAATGTATATATTTACAGATGGTTCATGTATAGGTAATCCAGGTAAAGGAGCTAGCGGTATTTTTATTAATTGTACACAAAGAATACCATTACCCAAAATAGGTTATATTATCAATAATATCATAGATTTTAGTAGTCAATACAATATTTTTTTAAATTTTTCAAATTTTACAACTAGTAACATTGAGGAAATGAATGCCGTTTTACTTGCTTTTAGATATTTAGATTATAGTAATATACAAAAAGTAGATATTTATACAGATAGTCAATATGTAGCTAATGGATATAATAATTGGATGCATAATTGGATAAAAAAGGAATGGAAAACAACACATAATCATATAATAGCTAATTTATTATTATGGCAAGAATTATATAATTATTATAATAAGTATAAAAATGTAAAAGTTATTTGGATAAGAAGTCATACAAATAATAAAGACTTCTTTTCTACCAGTAATGCTGTAATAGATAAAGCTGTACAAAATTATGCAAGAAGTTTTAAATAAACTATATCTGTCTACCTGCGTATAAGGTAATTAATAGCTCATTATTATCTGTAGTTGAGATAATTTTATTTATAATTGTATCTAATCCCTCATCTTTTGGTAAAGTAACTAGAAATTGTTCTAACATACGCATTCTACCAATGTTTTCTTGTTTACATAGTAGCTCAGATCTTCTTGTACCAGATCCCTTAAGATTAAATGCAGGAAATTTTTTCTTTTCAGCTAAATCTCTATCTAAACGAATTTCACAGTTACCTGTACCTTTAAATTCTTCATAAATATATTCATCCATTTTAGATCCTGTTTCGACTAATGTAGTTGCAATAATAGTAAGAGATCCTCCTTGTTCAATGTTTCTGGCACTACCAAAAAAACGCTTTGGTTCATATAGAGCTGAAGCTTCTATACCTCCACTTAATACTCTACCAGAAGGAGGCACCAAACAGTTATTAGCTCTAACTAATTTTGTTAATGAATCTACAAATAAAATAACATCTTCTCCATACTCTACCATACGTCTTGCAATTTCTATAACCATTTTAGAGACTCTTAAGTGACTATCTGGAGTTTTATCAAATGTAGAATAATATATACTTGCTCCTTTTGCAATATTATACATATCTGTTACTTCTTCTGGTCTTTCATCGATTAAAAGTATTATAAGTTTTACATTTAAATTACTGCTTAATATTGAAGTTGCTAAGCCATGCATAATCGTTGTTTTACCAGCTTTAGGTGGAGCTAATATAAGAGCTCTTTGACCGAATCCAATTGGTATAAGAAGATCTATTAAACGAGCAGGCACTTGATATTGTCTTTTAATATTACTATGACCAAATTCAATTTGTTTGTTTGGATATACTGCCTGCAAATCTTCAAAAGCTCTTCTTTCATGTTTTGAGGATTTATTATTTACGGATAAAATTTCTCCTATTGCATAATATTTTTGATCTTCTGTTTTTGGTTTTAATACCTTACATTTAATAATATCTCCGTATCTAAGATTATAATCTTTAATAGTTTTGGGCGGAACATATATATCATATGGATTAATTAAAAAATTATCATACTCATTTCTTAAAAAGCCATGATTATCATTTATTAACTCTAAATAACCATCATATTCTATATCTGGAAAAGATTTAACTAGATCAAATAATATATTTGATTTATTTCCATATGATGATATATTATTTTCTTGACATATTTTCAGTAATTTATCAACTGAATATTGTTTTAATTCAGAAAAAGTATATTTTGATATGCTTTTTTTTTCATCTGACTTTATTTTATTTGTTATAGTATTTTTAGCTTCATTTGATTTTATTTTATTTGTCATATTGATCCTAAATGGTGAAATCAGAGGGCATCGAACCCCCAACCCACAGATTAAAAGTCTGTTGCTCTGCCAATTGAGCTATGATTTCATTTAAAAATAAGTTAGACAGCGAGTAAGGGGAATTGAACCCCCGGCCTCAACCTTGGCAAGGTTGCGCTNNGCGCTCTACCACTGAGCTACACTCGCAACTCACTTCTAAATATATTTACACATATTTTTTACTAAAAATTTAAAAAAAAAGAAAAATTTATTAAAAAAGTTTTTTTAATTAAAGATAAAAGAATATGATAACTAAATGTTTTCATTAGGAGAAAGCGAGATTCGAACTCGCGAAGTATTACTACTCACAGTTTTCGAGACTGCTCCATTAAACCGCTCTGGCATTTCTCCATAGTAAAATATTATTACTTTTTATCAATAAGTATGATGATTTTCATATATTTTATATTTGTTTGTAACTTTTATATATATAATATAAACATGATAACCAGATCTGATATATTCTATCCATACTATAAATTTATAAATTATTCTGAATCATTTTTTATAATTCTAGAATATTTAAATGCGGGATCTGGAACTAGATATTTGTCTGATATTAATATATATAATAATTTGTATGAGTCAGAGATTTATAATTCTGTAGAAAAGGAATTGAAAAATTTTTTATTTCTAATGTCTGCACTAAAACATAAGAAATATCTCTACAAAATATTAGATTTTCTGCTAAAAAAGCATCAACAGAGAAAACCTCAAATTATTCACTTAGATGATGGTTTTATTGAGATAGACAATATCTCATATATTAAAACAATTCATTCAAAAAAAGAGAAATTTAATATTATATTGAAAAAAATTATGCGAGAATTACTATAAGGAAAAAACATGACTGATCTAGAAGTATTAATAAATAATATAACCATAAGTGATATTGATGAACTATTTCAAGAAGAATTCGGAAGAGTTGTTTTTGTTCAAGAAGAAGCATGTATATGTGATGGGTTGATTAATGCATTTATTGGTGAAATTGTTTATTTTTCTGATATTAATTTAGAAGGGATGATATTGGAGTTAAGAGAGTATTCTGCTGTAGTTTTAATATTAGGCGATTACAGAAAAGTATCTGTAGATATGGAAGTTAAAAGAACAAAAAAACTTTTCTATGTATCTGTCTCAAATGAATGTTTGGGTCAAATACTTAATGGATATGGTAAAAATAATATTAAATTTAACGGTACTGAAATGCCCATATTTACAGCTGCTCCTACTTTAATAGAAAGAGCTCATATTCAAAATCAGATTTTTACAGGTATTAATATTATTGACTTTTTTATACCTATTGGTTTTGGGCAAAGAGAAGTAATAGTTGGTAATAAAGGTACGGGTAAAACATCTATACTACAGAGTATTATATTAAATAATAAAAATAATACAGATATTATTGCTATTTATGTATCTATTGGACAATCTCAAGATAAAACAATAGATTTTATCTCTTTCTTACAAAAAAACAATATTACTAATTATATTATGGTTGTTGCAGGATTATCTGATCCAGTAACAATGAGATATTTTGCTCCCTTAGTTGGATGCTCTATTGGAGAGTATTTTAGAAATCAAGGCAAGCATGCTATTGTATTTATGGATGATTTATCAAATCATGCATCAGCATACCGAGAAATTGCATTATTACTTAAAATTTCTCAAGGTAGAGATGGTTATCCAGGAGATATTTTCTATTTACATTCAAGTTTATTGGAGAGAGCTGGAGCTTTAAAAAGTGGAGGATCTATGACTTGTTTACCCATAGTTGAATTAATTGGAGGAGAACTAGATTTTCTTGCCACAAATGTAATTTCAATTACAGATGGTCAAATTTATATGGACGATTCTAAATTTGCTCAATATAAAAGACCTGCAATTGGTATAGGATTATCTGTTTCTAGAGTTGGTACTCAAATACAGCCACCATATCTAAAAGAGCTATGTAGAGGTTTAAAACTTACATTAGCCCAAGCTAATGAATATGAAACAGCTCGTAAACTTGGAGCAGATACATCTTCAGACATTTTAAATCTTATTAATTTTGCAGAAAGTATCGAAAAATTACTATATCAATCTCATTTACAACCATTATTACCAGAAAAACAAATTATTTTATTACATGCTATTAAAACAAATAAAATTGCTAAAAATCAAATAGATGAATTTATAAACTATTTACATAGTTTTAGTACTGTATCAAATTATACCAAGGAATATGCTGAAGAAATTACTCAAATTCTTTTAGGAGAAATGAATTATGAAATCATTAAGTAAACTTAAAATTGAATTAGAAAATATAGAGAAAAATATTAAACTTATTGATGAAGTTAAGCAACTAAGTATTATTAGAAAACTTACATCATTAAAAAAATATATTGTTGCTAAAGAAACATATTTATTAGCTCAAAAAATATGGAAAGTTAATTTTACTAAGAAAGTAACTATAGGTATAGGTTCAGACATAGGATTATGTAGTAAATATAATATAAATATTAAGCAAAAATCTCTTAATTATTATTTAGGTATTAAATGTCAAAAACAACCACATTGGTTAGGTAAAAATAATNNTAATATTAATGAATTTAAAAAAAATATAGAATTTATTAAGCAACAGAGAATATGTCCAATTTTCGCGTTTGATCAAGATTTTTTAATAGAAATGACATATACTTTGAAGGATGATATGTGTATTTATGATTGTGATTCTAAAAATATTGATATGTTTTATGATATTTTCTTTAATTATATTTATTGGATGAGTTCATATTATGAAAATAATATTAGATTTAATGCAACTCAATCTATTTTAGATAATGGCAAGAAGATAAAAGATGAAATGAGAAATCATTACTATCGTACTCGGCAGTCTTTACAAAATACAGCATTAATAGCATTAAATAGTAAATTAGATTGAAACTATAAATCCTATTTCTAAGATATTATCTAAATGTATATAACTTTTAATATTATAATTATTTAAAATTTCTAGTGCAGAAAATTGAGAGATATTATATTCTTTTGGTATACCTGATAATAAAACAGATATTTTATTATCAGCTGAACTTATACTTAATTTCTTTTCATAGTTTGGATACTCAAATGCAAGTAAAAATAGATGTTTAATTATTAAATTTATTGATTCTTTATGAGAATTTATATTAAAATTACATTCTTGTATATTTAAAGAAAATTTTCGAATAATTAAAACTTGCTCAAAATTTTTTCTACATATTTCAATTAATTCAAGCAAATCAAATATTTCATATTCATACTGTTTTAACGAAGCTATCCGTATAAGATCTAAATTATTATTTATATACATTAGATAGTATTGTGTAAGTGGAGCATATTCTGCAATACTTGAGTTATATTGTTTTGCAAGTATATTAAAATAATTTTTAATTTGTATAAAAATATTATCAATATTCTCTTGTACTCTTTTTATTTTTTCATTAATAGATCTATTTAATATACAAATTGTAATATCATTAATAATTTTTTCTTTATAATCTTTATCCGATCTAGAAAAAGACTTTAATATATTTTGAGCTTTATTAAGAGACATAGGTAAATTAATTGCTTGAAAGTTTGAATATGTACATTCAAATTTTTCATTACCCATAATAATAAAATCAGATAAATCATTAAATATTTTAGGCAATTCTTTAATATATCTATTTATATCAATAGTATTATAAATATCACTAATATCAATATAATATACATATACAATATTATCCATAGGACTTATAATCATTTGATATATTTTATTTGTATTAATTGAAATAATTATATCTGTATAAGGTTTTTCGGATGTTTTAATACAATTAAGTAAAAATGTTTTCTTTTCTTGAAAGGATATACTCTCAAGTTCTAGTTTACCTCTTAATACTTGAAAAAAATCTATAACTCTACCAACTGTAGTACCAATAAACTCTTTCATAGCATCTGTTTGATTAAGTATCATACCATCTCTATCTGAAATTAATAATAATATTGGCATTTTTTCAAAAATATAACCATATGCGCTTTTATCTATAAGTTCTCTAGCTTCTATATAATTACTTATAGGTAAGTATATTTGACATTGATTTTTAAAACTTTCTTTTTTATATAAAATATCTTGAAATAAATAATAATTACCTGATAATGGTATATTTAATATCTTTTCTGCATTTAGCATTTCTGTATACAAATTATTGCTTTGACCATTATATAAAATAGGTAATGGAAAAGATTCAAAAATATTAACTTTATAAATGCTAATTTTATACTTATTTTTCACTTTTAAAATATTTAAATTAATTAATTTATCTTGCACAAAAATAGTATTTATTTTATCTAAATTATAATTTTTAAGTATTGCTAAAAATTCAGATGTAGAACACTGACATATTTCTAAAAAATTACTTGTTGTATATTCTATATTGTTTTTATATACTATACAATATTCTTCATCTGTACTTTTATTTTTTTTTAATAAAAAGTATATTAATAAAGATAAGAATATAATCAATAATGCAATAAGAGCATAAACTATATAATGTATATTTTCTTCATAAAACATAATATATATTATATCTTTAAATTTATTGCTTAAAGATCTCTTGATTTATTGCATGAATCACATGATGTACACAATTTACAAAATCTTTTCTGCTTTGTAGGGCTGTAACTGTAAGCAAGTTATGTTGAGTATAAATTACTTTACCGTTTACTTTTACTGCAATGCATGGAAAAGGTATTGTTCTTACGTTAACTTGATGAGCTGTATCTGGATCTTTATCTACATCGCATATATATATATATATAGGTTTGTTCTGTGCTTTAAAATCATTTAAAATTGTATTATCAGAAAATAATATACTTTTAACTTTTTGGCAAGGTGGGCACCAATTTGCTGTACAAATAATTATTACTATTATTTCTTGACTTTCTGATACTACTGCAGCAAATTGTTCTTTTGTATTTATTATTGTGATATTATAGTTACTCATATCATTTATTATACATAATAATTATTAATTTTTTTTAAGGTCGAAGTCAGAATCGAACTGACATCAAAAGCTTTGCAGGCTACTGTAATACCACTATACTATTCGACCAGTACATATATATATTAACACATTTATATTTATAAATTTTGTAATATTATATATGATTATTTCAATTAATAAATATTCTTTAAGTTATATTATTCGCCTTGGTGTATTTTTTATAATATTTTTTTGTATAATTTGTATTTTTAGTATTTGGGCCGCGATACTTACTATACCTTATATAATTGTTTTAATACTTGTCTCTAATTTGTTTTTACAGAAATCTGTATATTTGCATAAAAATACACTAATTGCTCCTTCTTCAGGAGAAATAAGCAATATACAAAAGGAAATAAGTTTAAGTAATTACGATATTTTATTTAATTTATACGAAATACAATGCTCTCTTCTTGATCATTACTTACATTATTCTCCCTGTAATATGTTTATAGAAGAAATATATCATAATAAAATTTATGCAACTATAAATCAAAAACATACAATTATTATTGAATTTATCTCAAATGGTATTAGTAATATTAATATTATTGTTACTAATAAAATAGAAATATCTATTGGATCTTTAATTGCTATTATGCCATTTGGAGGTATTGTTAAAATATATACAGATTTAAATCTAGATATTGACAAAGGATACTCCTTATATGCCAAACATACTAATCTATATAATTTAACTTAGATGTAAAAATTAAGAAAAAAGAAACCGAATGTATATTATAAATAAACAATGACATTTATGTATTTTTCTTATATATTCGGCTCTAATCTAAGTATCAATAATATATATCTAGCTCCATCACCAACAATAGATCAAGATAGAACAATTATTTTGAATACAATTGATAAAAAACTAGATACTCAAAAAAGCATCAAAACATCTAATAGTACAATTTTTATATTTATGTTATTAGGTAATATATTTTTAACAATATTGCTTATAATGTTAGGAGCATTAATTAGTAAAAAAATCCCTGAAAGCGCAGCAAAAGCTCTTAACGTTATTGCAAAAATAGGATTAATAATAACAAGTATACTCTGTTTAGTATCCGCTATTTTAGCAATAGTTTATATAATTCAAATATCTAAAGACCATAAAATAATATCAGATATTTCTTCATCTATTAATGAATTTAATAAGAAACAAGAAAGTGATCAAACAATTGATTATGCTAATATATATATCCTTGCTGGTTCTATGAATTTAAAAACATCAGAGGTTAATATGTCACCAAATGAACAACAAATAAAACTTCATATTTTCAAAGACGAAAGTAATAATCAAATAAATTTACTTATTAAAAAAGAAGATGGATCTGTGCATGTAGCAAATATAACTGATAAACATATCAGTGCATTAAGCGATATTACATTTGGTCAACTACAAGATCAAAAGTATATTTATCCAAATAGTGATATTAAACCTAAATATGAAGCTACAGAAAATGGAATTCAAATATCCGTGAATCTTACCTCTCTTAGTATTGAAGATAATCAAATAATAACAAAAAATCAAGATCTACCTTTATATGTAAATACAGATGCAAATGCTCCTAATATTACAGGTATACCTAAAAAGAAAGCAATAAGTATTTTAGATTCAGATTTCAATCAATTATTACCTGAAAAATATAAATACATAGGTTACTCTAAAAATGAATCAAATTTAAATAATCTTTTATCATTTCCTTATCATACTTTAAATGGACAAACAAATATTGTGTTAGATGACTGGTTTCCTCAAATAAAAATGGAAAAAGTTACAGATTTATCAAAAATACATCCTACTATTATTTCTGGCCACACCAATGTTGGTAAAATTCTTTCAAAGTGTACAGATGGTACTATGATGACAATACCTGCACATTTATATGAATATTTACACCAAGATGATATCAATCTATCACAGGCAAATATACCAACAAACTTCATATCTAAATGCATTTTATTAATACCAAATAATATTAGAAATGAAATATTTAATTTTCTTAATAATAATCCTATAAAAGATATGAGTTTCATCATGCAAGCTGCAAAATTATATGATTATCAATTTAATAATTCATCAATATTACTATCACAATATTCATANNTAGTTCATATTTTCCAATTGATCATGGAATAATAGTTTCTACACCAAATTATTCAAATCTTTCTTCTCATTTAGCTTGTATTGTTGAAGAAATAAAATATGATCCTAATTTATCAGATTCTTCATTATTTCAAGGGCCAGTTAATTCATCAGAAATGTTACAATATACAAAATATTTTTATGCAGATCAAATATCTTCTATTGATATTAATAAAGATGATTTTAGTTTATGTTGTAAATATTTTCGATCCAATCTTGATCAAATTGATCAAAATATTTTAGCAACATTATATTCAAGAGCACTTATGCATAATAATAATACTTATTTTTTCAAAGCATTATTTACAAATGCATCAACAGACAGTACTTATAACCAAGCTATAGAGTTTATAAAACAAAATAATATCTCAATAGATAAGTTATTATTATCAGATAATATACCTTTTGCGTCTTCTGTGTCAAGTTTAATAAACAAAGATCCAGATATGATATTTTATATACAGAGTTTCTTTATAGCAAGTAATATCCCTAATAAAATAGATTATACTCATACAAGTACAATAAATAATCAATTATTATCATTAACAGAAAATCAAATATCTACTATACATTCATCACAGATTAAAAGTTCTCAGCCATTAACAGATGATCACTATCTAAGTGCATCTCAACAAATTGCACTTGGGTCAACAAAACCAACAGTCAACGAACATATTGATACACTTTATGAGATACTAAAAAATCCAGCAAGTTCCAACTTTTTATTTGGAGGAAATGCAAATCAAATAGTATCATTATTATTATCTGCAGCTCCATTAGATAATATACTAAAAGTTATATATGCTGCAATCTCTGATTCTAATGCTAGTTCATATATTAATAATATATTTACAAATGAAAAAATGAAATTTGATAGTACTACTACTCTTGATAGCAGTGATAACAGTAAATATCCTCTTAAATTTACAAAAGATAGATTTATAAAAGTTATAGAAAATTGTTTAAGTAATTACTCTTCAATATTAGCGGAATGGTCAAAGCATAATTCATATCTTGTTTCATTATATAGTAGCCTTTGTAGTGCAACAAACAATAAATTGATAGAATATTATCAAACTTATGATAATTTAAGCATATCTCCATCAAATTGGAATGTTATGTGTAATAGTAATGATTCATCTAATACAGATTTAGAAAAATTAATTAGTAATTATACTAATAATGAGACAATTAAACTACATATCTTAAACTCAGTACCTAATAAAAATCAACTTAGCGGTAAGACACTAAACGTATTACTATTTCATGGAAATATTCTTGATTCATCTTTTCAGCCAACTGGAAATCAGTTAGTTGATATGCAAGCAGATTATATTAAATTATTATCTCAAAATGCTATTAGTTCGTTATTACCAAATGATTTATTAAAGGAGCATTATACATCTACTGAAACATCACCTGTTTTAATTATTAATGTATTATCTGATAATCACATAAAAGCATTAACGGAAGATCAATTAAAAGTAAATAATTATTTACTATTAAATGCATTAAATATATCTCAATTTCGTCTTTTAAATATCAGTAGTTTTAGTCAACTTATACTAGAGTATATATCAACTTACAAAATACCAATGTTATCTATAGACCAATTAGAACAGAATGTTACAGTTAGTAATACAACAATTTCCTTATTTGATGCAATATATTCATTGCAAGGAGCAAATGGTATTCAGTTAATAGATCCAGTGGAACTTAGTGCTCAAACTACTCTTTTATCAACAGATACTGTTGTGACTAATGGAGATGGATTAAAAACAATTACTTCTTCTGCTATAATAAACCAGGAAATAGTACAATCATTTACCTTACAGCAATTATTCGCAAAACCTTGTCAATCATAAATTATTTCTCAATTTTTCTTATTTCTGTAATTATTGTATCAATACAATTTTGAAATTCTTGTTTTAATTGTTCTTTAGTAGATTTAGATACATCTGTTTTGCTAGATTCTAAGCTCATATATTGCATATTTTTTGTTTCTAACTGTTCTGTTAATTTTTGTAAATTTGATGTATCTATGACTCCTAAATTAGTATTTCTGTTAATCCATTCATTAATATTTACATCTTCTGGTAGATCTTTAAAATTTTCAGGTACTGTAAATTTAATATTTAGAATACTTAAAGATTTTTCTAATGATTTTTTTATTGTTTCTGAGCCTTTATATTGAGCAAAACTCATGACTTGTATAATTTTGCATATTTCTGATTTATCTATACCATATGTGTTTAATTCAGTAGATTCTGACCATTCTGATATAGTTTGTGATTTATTTTCTTTTGATTTATCTAATTGTTTTTCTATATTATCTACTTTTAGGGGTGTTTTATAAATTACTTGAGTCTCAGGATATTTTGTTCCTGCAAAAAAAGCTAATCCACACGAAAATATAAAAAATATCAATAATAACAATATTTTTATTCCAAAGATAAATTTACTTGCATATATATCATATATTGATCTTTTATTTATTTGTTTCTGTTCGCGTATTATTGTATTGTTTGGTGTCGATTCATATATATTACGACTAAATGTCATTTAGTATTTTATATAATTTATATTTCCTAAGTATTAAATTTGTAATTGTAATCTTTTCATAATCTTAAGATCATATAATTGAGTATGCGATTTTCCGCAAATATCGATGAAGATGTTATTTCTTGGAAAACAACTAAATCTCCAATTATATTAAATACTATTATTACTAAAATATCTCCCTTAGTTTACTCTATTGCTCACAAGTACAACTATAAACAATATGATATTGATATTCTAGTAAGTGAAGGATTTATTGGTGTATTGCATGCTTTAGATAAATTTGCAACAAATAATATATCTTTTATAAGTTATGCATATTATTGGATTAAATCTAAGATTATGAGTTTCGCTAGTAAGATTAGTATTAATATCAATAATAATATTACTGTAGATTATCAGGAAGATCAAGATGCTTATACTTTAACTAAGTGTTTTAATTTACTTCCTATAGCTTATAAGAATATATTAGAGAGTAGATATTTCTTTAATAAAACTCTCATTGAAGTGGCTCAAGAACATAATATTACATTTGCTCAAGTAAGATATATAGAACAAAAAGCAATTGATTACCTTAAGTCTATGATTATTAATGAATTTAGAATAAAAGCTTCTTATGATCTATAGATTTCATTAATAATAAATAAATACACTAATAATTATAAAATTAGCTAAGTTAACTAATAATTATAAAATTAGCTAAGTTAACTAATAATTATAATTATATAATATAAATATATTACTTATAGTTATATATATAATATAATATTACTTATAATATATTATATAAGATAATATAATATCATTATGTGATGGCTTTTCAACTTCGTTGATCCATAACATAATCTAATATTATATTATCTATAAGTATATATATATGAAATATATATATTATAATATATACTATATAAATATATATATAATATATATACTGTGTGCTGCCTGTCTGTCAGAAAAAATAGAAAAAGACAAGAAAACAAACAAAAAATTCACAAAAAAAAAATAAAAGAACTGTTATTATTATAAAATAAAAATTCTAAAAAAATATAAGAAATATCAATTTTTATATTAGATTGTATTATAAAAGCTTAAACTTGCCAAAGTATTTATATCTCTAAATTTAGATATTTATATATAAATATCTAAATTCCATAGATATATAGAGAAACTATATATCTATTAAAATAACTGTGCTTATAAATATAAAAATAGAAAAACAAATTAATCTATAATTATTTATGATTATATATGCAACTAATATAGATATTAATACAAGAAAAATATCAATAAATATAGATTTACCTATACTTTTAATAGAACTAATAAAAACTATAGTAATTATTCAAATAATTTCTATAATAATAGGAAATAACTTTAAGTATATATATATATTATATATTTGTCCTATATTACTAGCATCTTTCTTATTTACCAATAATAAAATAATGATATTCGTATTTGTAGATATTTTAATTCCTGTAGGAATAATAATATTCTTTATAATAAAATACAAAGTACATAGTATCTTAATAAAACAAATATTACCAGATATGATAATGTATATACTATTAGTTATTCTAAGAATAATATATACAAGTAATAATACTCAATCTATATCAAGTAATAAATCTAACAAAACTAAAGATATTCTTTCAGAAGATAATAGTGATTTTATAACATTTTAATTAATACTAGCTAGTATTTTTGGACAATAAGAGAGAATTTATAGATAATGGTTTGTTATAAGAGATAATATAAATTTCTATATACTTTATTAAAATAAAAAAATATAACTAATATTTCTAGATATTACTTCAAAAGAAAAAGTTTAAAGACAAAAAAAAGAAACTCCTATTATAAGAAATAATATTAATACTGGCCAGTATAATAGATAATATAGATTCTGGCCAGTTAGAAAAGAAAGAAAAAGTAAAAAAAAGAAAGAAAAGATAAATTATTGCAAAAATTTAGAAATTATTTTTTGTTTTTTAAAATAAGATCGAAGACTTCAGATGGAATATTGGTCATTTGCTCCAATTCTAAAGGCGTATATGATTGTAATTGATTAAAACTAGTAATATCATACTTAAGTAGCATAAAGTAAACAGAAGAGCTTAATCCTTCAAGAGAATTGAAAAAGTTTGCATCTCCTCCTTGCTCAATGTAGATAGCACGCTGCTTTTCTTCTAAATTATCAATATAATTCTGTAGTTTCTGTTTATCTTCTACTCGATTAAGATATTTATATAATGCGCAAAGGTCACTAATAGTAATATCAGATAGAATAGAAGCATCTCTATCAGAAAAGTTCAGTAATAAGAAATCTTTTTTGTTTTCTTCTTTTTGTTTATTAATATTACTTCTAAACTCATCTTCTGAAATAATAATAATATTTATCTGTAATAATCGCTTAATAAGACTAATAAAAGATCCATTTTGACCAATACACTTAGATACATCTTCATTTGCAACAATAACAGCTACCTCACCATGCTGATTAAAGAGTATATCTATAATACGAATTCTATTAAAACAATTATAAATATTAGCCTTAATAGTAGTTTTTTCATCTGGTCCTGTCTTATAAGCATAGAAATGAACTTTTTCTCCATTTAATTCAGAAGAAATAATGTTTTTTCTAGTATTATTATAGCCTAAGCAGGCGCCAATAACATTTAAAGAAGATGATCCTTCCATATCTGTGTTAAGTTCTAGGAGTATTTTAGTTCTTATACCAGGATCTCTTGCAATATTAATTATACGAATGCTACCATTTTTTATTTCAGGTACAGTCGCTGCAACTAATAGTTGAACAAACTCATTCGAAGATCTTTCAAAAATAAGCTGAGGCTCATTTAATCTATGTTTGTTATCTTTTATTTCTTGTAATCTACATTGTAATATTTTTTTTAAATCTGCAGAAGTAATATCTCTATGATTGTTGATTAAAATACCATCATAAATACCATCAACCGAAACAATTATATTACCATCTCTATTAATAGATTTTATAAAACAAGAAAATAATTGATTTTCACAATTTTTATACTTTTCATATTCATTATATTTTTTTCGTGATAATAGTGATTCATTTAAATGTTGTATTGCCTTATTAATAATAACGATTGGAAAAATAGACAGATCTACTTTTTCTTTCTTAATACTAGTGCCAATAAATTCTGTTTTTCTATTAGATATTTTATCAACTCCTTGCATTATTCTATAAATCATTAGTTGATCATTTTCCCATTCTATTTCTAAATTATATCCATCGCCATAAAAAGAGTGCCATGCTTCTAATAAACAATCTTTAACTGCGGGCATAATTTCTTCTAAAGAGAGTTTATATATAGATACACATTCATTAAACAAATCTTTAAGTGGAGGTGAATTATTTTTAATTTTCATACATTAATATTATCGAATGTCATTGCCTCTTTGTTGCCTAAAAAGATATTTTGTTTACCACCTCCAATAAAGTTTTTATTTTGAAAGTATGAAATAATATTTTTATACTCTGATTTAATAATTACTGCACATTTATTATTATGATTATAAATAACAAATGTTGTTAGCTTTTTAAGAGCAAAATTCTGATTTGCGTTTAATATAAATAATCCTTTAATGCCATCAATTATAATTTCTTGAGGTATAGATATTTCTTCTATTTTTTCTATCTTCATATCATCTTTATATATTGCCCTATTGCCACATATACCTTCGATTCTACGTATACCGGATCCTATTGATTTTGCTGATAATAATTTAATTCTTTTAATTTGAGAAGTATTTCCTACATGAGTACCTCCACATAATTGTTTAGAGAAACCTGAAAACTCAACAACTCTTACTGTTTCACCATATGTACAATTATCTAGTAATACACAATCTTTAATATTTTCATACTTTTCATAAGTAATCTTTGAGTTTATTTGCATATTAATTGCTTTATTTGCATTATCTTCAAGAGTTTGTATATCTATCTTATCTTTTATTGCAATATCAAATCTAAATTTATCATTAATTGCATGAGATCCAGTTGATTTATATTGCTTATCTCTAAGTAATGGCTCAATACATAAATGAATACTTGAATGAGCTCTTGTGTTTCCATTTCTATATTCTTTATCTATTTGCATAAAAATTTGATTATTAATTTCTATTGCTCCTTTATTCTTTGTAACATGAAGTACTGCATATCTATCAAAAGAAATAGGAGATTTAAGTGTATTAATAATTTGAATTACTTCTTTATCTTTTTGAAAAATACCTATATCTCCTACCTGACCTCCACTTTCTGCATAAAAACAACTCTTATCTGTAACAAGATATACATACTCTCCTTGCTCAATAATATCGATTACAGTAGCGTACATTGATGATTTATCATAACAGTGTATTTCACAGGGACTATCTATATTTAGAGTAATTTTTTTCGATTTATTTACATGATTCTGTAAATACTGATTTACTATTTCTTTATTGATGAGAATATTTCTTTCTTCTGCTAAAACATATGATATTTCTAAAGGTATACCATAAGTTTCATACAATTTAAAAATATTATATTCATTTAATTCATTTTCAGACAAATATAATAATCCTTGGCGTAAGGTATTTTCAAATAATGATACTTCTGATTGTATAATTTCATATTTATTTTCATATATATATCTGTTATATGCTGCATCAAATATAGATTTTAGATTCTTAGATATAACTATCATTCTGCGTATAAGTTTTCTTAAGACATATTCTCTTCCATTATTACCTGGTATCAAATTTTCATTTAATAAATGTATTATTGATCTTGAATGATCAGCAAGTATTTTAGCTTTTTGTTCATTCTGAGTATCTTGATATGCAACATTATAAATACTATCAAGTAAATCTGTTGAATAGTTATCTAATAAAGAAAGATTTGTTATATTTGTTATGTTATGTATAAAATTGTAAACAGCTGTCATTCTTTCAAGACCAAATCCTGTATCAATCTTTTTTATTTCTAATGGAACTAAAGCCTCTGATGTTTTATTAAATGAAATAAGAACAATATTCCAAATTTCTAAAAAACGAGTATTATCCTTTATAATATCTTCTCTAAAAATATCTAAAGAAGCTGTAGTTTGAGAAGTATCAAAGAAAATCTCTGTACAAGGTCCACAAGGCCCATATGTTCCAGCGCTCCAGAAATTATCATCTGAATCTAAAGCTATAACTTTATTATGAGCAATATTATTCCAAATATCAAATGAAGATGTATCAGTAATATGTGTAGTAAAATATAAATGTTCTTTCGGAAATTCTAGTACCTCTGTTAAAAACTTATAAGCAAGCTCTATTGCTTCTTTATTGAAATAAGATCCAAATGAAAAATTACCACCCATTTCAAAATATGTGCAATGTCGACCTGTTTTACCAATATTTTCAATGTCACATTTATTTCCACCTATTCTTAAGCATTTTTGTATAGTAATAATTGATTTATCTATTGGTACCTCTTCTTCTAGAAAATATTTACGAAATTGTTGCATGCCAGCAATATTAAATAAAGTAGTATCTGATTTAAGTAAATTTGCAGAAGCATATAATTTATGATTATAATTTGTAAAAAAATTAATAAATAATTTGCGTATTATATCTGATGTATACATAATATGATTTTATAAATAAATCTAGATATTGTAAAAATATTAACTACTTAACCCATCTTTTTGCAACAAGATCAAAAATATTAGATTGTTTATTTGTATTATTGCTACTATTATTTGACATAATATTATCTGACATACTTGGTCGAGGAGCAGGTGATGCCTGAGTATTACTTTCTTGCATATTTTTTAATCCTGTAGCTATAATTAATACACGTATCCATTTTTTATTTTCATCAAAAAAGTCACTTTCATCATATCCCTTATTTTTATTATTTTGATTATAAAATGCGTGCTCATTTCTACAAAATTCAGTTGATACAATTGAAGCTCCATGTATTATATTTGCATGATCTTTATTTTCGCCTAAATCATTTGTAATATAATTCATAATATCCTGTAAATCATCTAAAGACATTAAGTTGTTACCTACAATATGTATTAAAAAATTAGTACCTTCTTTAATTGATGACGTTTCAAGTAATTTGCTAGATAGAGCTTGGGTAACCGCAGTAATAGCAGCTGAATCTCCAGTACCTATACCTATACCAAGTGATCCAAATCCTTTTTCTGATAATGTTGTTGTTAAATCTGCAAAATCTAAATTAATAAGACCATTATGAGCAAGTACTTGTATAATACCATTAACAAACATAGCGCATGTATTATCTACAATACCAAATGCATCTTGAATACCAAGTGTTTCATGAGCAACTCTAAATAATAATTGATTTGATATTACAACCGTAACATCTGCATTTTGACTAAATTCTTTAATACCTGTTTTTGCTATTTTAATTTTGTTTTGACCTTCAAACATAAAAGGTAGAGTAACTATACCTAATACAATTGGTTTTTGTTCACATTCTTTAATAGTTTTTGCTATAATAGGAGCTGCTCCAGTACCAGTACCACCACCAAAAGCAGAAACTATAATAACTAAATTTGCATCAGATATAGCTTCTCGTATTTTATCTGCACTAAACTCTGCGGCTTTTTTACCAAGTGCAGGATCTGCTCCAGCTCCCCTACCATTTTCTCCAAGTTGTATCTTAATTTTGCTTTGACATTTACGTAAATTTTGTACATCTGTATTTGCGACAATAAATGAATCTTCTGGTAATCTAATTATATCTTCTTGAGATATTTTGCCTCCTTCTTGCATTAATCTTTCATGTTCATTATGATGAAAATTAGAAATAGCTCTTCTTATACCTTCAACTGCGTTACATCCACCTCCCCCTACTCCTATAATCTTAATTTTTGGCATACCAAAATCAAATTCTTCTATATTTCTTGTCATAATAATATTGTATAGTCTTTTTATTGATACCGAGTTACCTTTTACTTCAATATTAGTAAAAAATATATAATTTATTATGAATGATATGCAAAAAGCAGCAGTAGAAGCTACAAGTTCATATGTATTAGTACTATCTGCCGCAGGAACCGGTAAAACAACGGTATTAGTTGAAAGATTTTTATATTTGTTAAGCCAAAATATTAATCCATATCTTATAGTTTGTGTAACATTTACAAACAAATCTGCAAATGAAATTTGC
>DCST01000047.1:28518-39397 GCA_002325765.1 bacterium UBA1459
GTATTTTTAATGGTAACATTATTGACGACTATGATAAAAGAAAAATTTGTGATATTTTACAAATAGATGTTAAAAGTTTAAATATAGGACCAGATTCAGAAAAATATAAAGAATATTTATTAAAATATAACTATATTGATTTTGATGGTATACTTGAAAAAACACTAGAAAACATAGAGTTTATTAAAGCAAGATTTAGATTTTCTCATGCTTTAATAGATGAATATCAAGACACAAACGAAGTACAAGAAAAAATTATTAATGCGCTTGCAGAAAATTTATATTGTGTTGGAGATGATGATCAATCAATATATAGTTGGCGAGGATCTTGTATAAATAATATTCTTCATTTTTCACAAAGATATAAAAATGCAAAAGTATATTATCTTATTCAGAATTATAGATGTAGCGAAAATATTATTACAATAGCAAATACGATTATACATCAAAATAAACATAGATATTTAAAAAAAATGATAGCAAGTTTTGATAATAATATACTTGCAACAATATGTTATACATCGAATGAAGCACTGTTTATAGCTAAAACTATACAGCAACTGCCATCATCATCATCAATAGCTATTTTATTTAGACAAAATAGTTATATTGCAAATGTTGAGACAGAACTTTCTAAAAATAATATTAGTTATAAGGTAGTTGGGGGCAGGCAGTTTTTTTCATATCCAGAAATTAAATTAGCTATTACATATTGTAAAGCTTTATTTTCATCAGATATACTTGCGCTAGAAACTGTGTTAAAAATACCAAAAAAAGGTATAGGTAAATTAAGCTATCAAAAGATTATTGAGTACATGACAAACTATAATCTAGTTGATGCTATAAAATATATAAAACAATATGAATATGCTGAATTAGTAAATAGCTGGATTTCATCTAATTTACCTGCACAGAATTTATTTTTAAAAATATGGAAAGAATCTGGATGTGAAGAAATATATGAAAATAACAGTAATATATTACTTTTATCTCATAAAATAGGAGAATATAAAACAATTGCAGAATTTTGTATCAATTTTTTAAATATAGATATTGAAGAAAAATATACAGTATCATTATCAACAATACATATGGCAAAAGGATTAGAATTTGACTATGTATTTATGCCATTTATGATAGATGGTGTATTTCCAAATTATAGATCCTTTGATAATTTAGAGGAGGAAAGAAGAATAGCTTATGTTGGTATTACAAGAGCTAAATATAAAATATTCTTTAGTTATTCTCAATTGTTTATGAGAAATAAAATATCAAGATTTTTATTAAATTTGCCAAGACATTGTATTAACTATATAAGTTTCTAAAAATATCAATAGTTTTATATAATATTATTTTTGTTTTTTATTTTTATTTGTTATAAAATATGATATGAGTGAGATTGATATTACAGATTTAAATCCAAATTGTTATGACTTGTTGAATAATAAGTATTTTATAACTCGTCTTGTTGCTCATTTTGCAGCAACTCGTATGGTTACTATAGAATATGCAGCAGAATGTTTATCAAAATCTGCAGTACTAAAAGCTGTATTTGATGAGTATATAAAAATTTTAGCAGGAGAAAATTTATATATAGAATCTCCGACTGATCAAAAAAACTATTCAAAAACATCATCAAATATATCTCAATTATCTATAGGATCTCCTGTATTTTCAGAAGAAGATGTAATTAAAGCACTTAATTCTTTAATAAACAAAAACGATGAAAATACAACAAATATTACAGAAGATAATCCATTAGAACAAAAAGTAAAAAGAAAGAAAGTTATAGATCCATCAAGTGTATACACACATAAAGATATTATGGTCTAATATGAGTAAAATAGTAATATCTGGTCCCTCTGGAGTAGGAAAAACAACAATTATTGATTATTTAGAAAAGAAATATGATTATACAAGAGTAAAATCTTATACAACTCGAAAAAAAAGAGATGCAAACGAAAATAATTATCATTTTATAACTACAGAGCAGTTTTTATTTTATAAAAGTAATAATTTTTTTCTTGAAACTGAGTATTTTTGTGATAATTTATATGGTACATCTTATGATAGTATTGCTAAATCAAATATTATCTTTGATGTAAATTATAATGGTATGAAAAAAATAAAAAAGCATTTTGAGAATATTTATACTGTTTTTATAACTGCCCCTAAAGAAGAGATAAGAAATAGACTTATACTTAGAGGGGAAAAGGAAATACATGCCAGATTAAGTATTTCAGATAATGAATATATATCAGATTATCAATATATAGTTCATAATATTAATTTAGCAGATACTTTTGTTCAAATAGATAATATAATTAGAGATATACATGCTGAATGATATTTTATATATTTGTGGAGGATTAAAATATACAATTGTTATTACTGTAATAGTACTAATTTTAAGTTTATATATTGGATATCATTTAGGAGTTATCAGATTTTGTACAAAAAGCAAAATATTACTATATATTATTAATACTTATGTATATATTTTTAGATATACTCCTCTTATTTTTCAATTTTCAATTACTGTAAAAATACTTATTAATTATATTAATTTATCTGTATTATGTGCATTAATATTATCTTTAAATTCAGCTGCATATATTTCAAATATTATATTAGATAGTCTAAATGCAATTGAATTATCTTATTGGATTACATTAGAAGGATTAAATATAGGTAAATATAAAGGAATTAAATACTTTTTATATAAAAATATTATTAATAATGGATATCATAGCTTGCAAAATGAAATTATAAATATAACAAAAGAAAGTTCATTGATAGGTATTATTGGTGTTGCTGATATCTTTTTTAGAGCTAGAGAGATTTCAATACTAAACTATGAATTTATGATACCTTTAATGACAGTTGGAATAATATATTTTTTAGTTAATTTTTTACAAGAAAAATATTTTAGTCAACATATAATAAAAGTATTTATTTTTATATTAAATAAATAAAATATTATATATGAATACAAAAGTATACTCTTTTCGTGAAGTAGAACAGAAATGGAATAATATATATCAAAATAATATCAATGGAGATGATTTATATATATTGCCAATGTTTATGTATCCATCTGGTAAAATGCATATGGGGCATTGTAGAAGTTTTACAATTAGTGATGTTATTACTCGATATAATATAATAAAAAAATATAAAGTAAGCACGTATGCAGGATGGGATGCTTTTGGATTACCGGCAGAAAATGCAGCTATAAAACATAAAATACATCCAAGAGAATGGACAAATAAAAATATAGAAGATATGAAAAAATCCTTACAGTCTATAAATTGTTTGTATAATTGGGAGAATGAACTTAGAACATGTGATAATCAATATATATCTCATCAACAAGAATTATTTATTAAATTATATCAGGCTGGACTTGTATATAAAAAAGATGGCGAAGTAAATTGGGATCCTGTTGATCAAACTGTATTAGCAAATGAACAAGTAATTAATGGTAAAGGATGGAGATCTGGAGCTACTGTAGTTAAAAAACGTATATCTCAATGGTATTTTAAAATTACTCAGTATGCAGATGAATTATTAGAAGAGTTAGATAATCTTAATTGGCCAGAAAAAGTAAAAAATGCTCAAAGACAATGGATAGGAAGACAATATGGATATTTTATTGAATTTCAAATGACTAATGGAGAAAATTTTAAAGCATATACAACAAGACCAGAAACAATATATGGTTGTACATTTATTGCTGTTGCAGAAAGTAGTGATTTAGCATATAAATACTATAAAGATAATATTAAAATAGGAGAAGCAATTAATTTATATACTCAAAATAAAATACCTATTTATATAGCTGATTATGTAATAGCTGATCATGGTACAGGTATTGTAATGGGGGTACCAGCTCATGATTTAAGAGATCAATTATTTGCTCAAAAATATGATATACCTATAATTGAAGTAATTAATGAAGATAAAGCTCTATTTAATAATGAATGGATTAAAATTGAAGAAATAAGAGGTAGATTTAAACAAGAACCTTGTTATAAAATGAGAGATTGGTTAATTTCTAGACAAAGATATTGGGGATGTCCAATACCAATGATATATTGTGATAATTGTCAATATGTACCAAGTAAAGTCTTGCTACCAAATGATGTAGAATTTGGATATGGTAATCCTTTAGATAATGAAAAATGGAAAAAGGTAAAATGCCCTCAATGTAATTCAGATGCTCAAAGAGAAACAGATACAATGGATACATTTGTAGATTCTTCTTGGTATTTTTTAAGATTTCCTTTTGCAAATTATGATAAACCTTTTGATATAGATAACGCAAAACCTGTAGATATTTATATTGGAGGAGATGAGCACGCTGTATTACATTTACTTTATTCAAGATTTATAACAAAAGCTTTAAGAGATTTAAATTTATTAAAGTTTAGTGAACCATTTACTAAACTTATAAATCAAGGAATGATTTGTGCCCCAACATATCAAGGTAAAAATACATTAAACTATTATGCTGAAAATGAATGTATAGCTATAGATAACAAACTCTTTAATTTAGATAAAACAGAAGAAATTATACAAGGATCTTATGCAAAAATGAGTAAATCTCTGTCAAACGGTATTAGTCCAGCGGAAATTATAGAATCATTTGGTAATGATGCATTAAGATTATTTATAATAAGCGATTCTCCTATTAATCAAGTATTTTATTGGAATACTAATGGATTATTTGGATGTAGAAAGTTTTTAAATAAAATTTGGAGTTTAAGTTGCAATTTATCAAATCAATATAAGGAAGACAACAATAAGTATATAGAAAGCGTGCATCAATTTTTATATGATATTAATATTCATATACAAAACGAAGAGCTTAATATATTTGTAGCTGATTTAAGAAGATTTGTTGATTTTATTAAAACAAATACAGCAAGTGAGCAACAAGTTAATTTTGCATTTAGATATTTACTAAAAAGTCTATGGATAATATGTCCATCATTGGCAAACGAACTATATACAATACATAATTATAATAATGATATTATTAGTGACTGGATAAGCGATATTCTTATTTCAAAAAAATCTCAAATAGTAGTATCAATAAATGGCAAAAAGAAAACAATAGTTGAGTATTTTAATCTAGAAGAAATATGTAAAAGTATAAATATACCCGTAAACACAAAGTATGTATATGTAAAAAATAAAATAATAAATTTTATTATATCTTCATAATATGATATCATATACATATGATTCAATATATTTTTCAGTCACTTAAATTTAATCTTGATATAAATAAAATAACAAGAAGTTGTATAATTTTTGGAGGCATAAATACCGAAAATAACACAGAAAACGAAGAAGATGATTTATTGGAACAAACATCATTAATGGAAGATAAAAAGTTAAAAGAGGATACAAAAATTTCTGACACTCAATTAGTAAGAAAACAGGAAGTTAACTTAGAAAATCTAAAACCAAAAATGCCACAGATAGTTATACAAAGTATTCAAATATTATTAAGTTCTTTATGCGCAGCTCTCGCTGAATCATCGATATTTAAATTAATAGTTTATAAAGATGAATCATGGGGAAGTTTATTTCTAAGATTTTTAGTATTTAGTTTTATTCAATATTTTTTAATAACTGTTATGTCCTACATAATAGATGATAAATATGGTACCATAGGATCAATAGCTAATACAGTAATAGTAGCTGCTAGTATGATATTATACATCTTATTTTTAGATCCATTGATATTTGGTAAATTACCAGAAGGTGCAGGTGTATTTAAGACTATAACAGCTATTGGATTGTGCCTTTTAACTGTTGGATTATTTGATTATTGTATAAACTTATTAATTACTTCTCTTTTTTATAGTAAATAATGATATATGAGAGAATTAGTTTTAGATGTGGAAACAACTGGATTAAACTATAAAGATCATAGAATTATAGAAATAGGTATTATAGAACTTTTTGATAAAATAGCTACAGGTAATGTGTTTCACTACTATATTAATCCAGAACGAAGTATTGATAAAGAAGCAGAGGCAGTACACGGTATATCTTTTACATTTTTACAAGATAAATGTAAATTTTATGAAATAGTAAGTGAAATTATCGAGTTTATAGGATCTTCACCTATTATTGCTCATAATATAAATTTTGATATGAGTTTTTTAAATGAAGAAATAAAAAGGTGCAATAAACCTATGTTAACAAATAAACAAATAGATACTCTAGATTTAGCTAGAAGAAAATTTGGACAAAATAGAAACTCTCTTGATGATTTATGTAAAAAATTTAATATATCTATTTCAGATAGAAAATATCACGGTGCGCTCAAAGATGCTAATTTACTTTCTTTAGTATATTATTTTATATGTATAGAAGATGGTTTATTAAACTATGAGGAATTTTCATTTAATGAGCAGTATGTTATATGTAAAAGAGATTTTAGTTCTTACATAAGTGAGGAAGAAATTATAAGACATCAGGAAATGATGTTATGATATTATATTTTATTTACTTAATTTTAAATATATTTGGAGATTTTCTTGGTAGATCAGAAAATATATATAATATAATTTATATACGCAATGTGTTTTTATTTATATTTACTATTATTTATTCAGGTAGTTTTAAAATTAAGTTTAATAATATAACTATCATAAACAGTATAGTTACTTTTAGTGGATTTTTTTTCTATTTAAAAGTACTAAAAACATGCGATGTATATAATACTACTTTATCTTATTATCTTATACCTATATTTGATCTATTATTTAGTATTATTTTTAGTATAGAAAAAGTCTCTAATATACAGTTATTATTATACTTGCCTTTACTTATTAATATAAGATCTATATATGCTTATTTTGGAGCAATTTCTTTTAGTCTTGCTAATATTATTATTAAATCTTCTTATAGTCTTAATAATGTAGCTGCTATGTCTTTATTGATCTCTATTTTTACAAGTTTTTTTATATCTAATTTAAATATTAATTTATTATTTATAGGTACAATAGGAGCTACTATAAACTATATTATTTTATATTTAATTACAAATAATTCTTTTCAGAAATATCATAACTATCAGTTTTTTGATATAATTTTTCTTTCTATATTTTATCAAACATTTAATTTTTTGTTTTATTTTGCGCTAATATATATATTAATTATGATTAATAAAGATAAAATAAAATATGTCTTATAATTCTAATAATATTTTTAATAAAATAGTTAATAAACAAATATCTACAAATATTTGTGCAGAAAACAATTCTTTTATATGCGTTAAAGATATAAATCCAAAAGCAAATTATCATTTTTTATTTATCTCTAAACATAATATAAAAGATTTTAATACTTCTGTTAATTTTGATGATTTACATAGTCTTATACTAGAAGTATGCACAAATAATAATATTCAAGACTATCAAATAATCACAAATGTTGGTAGTTATCAGGAAATACCTCATTTACATTTTCATTTATTATCAAATAACTAAAAGGAGCTACTTTCTTTAAATAATATTTTTTGATTATTAGAAATATATTTACTTACTAAAAAACCTTTAGCATTAACTTTATATAATACAAAAAGTTTTGTAGTTAAATATATAAGCAATGTATTACCTTCATTATCCATAAGTACATAAAAAGATGGACCAATAGATAATAAAATATCTTCTAATGTGGAGTTAATATCATGCATAAAACTATTAGCATCTAAATCTGTAAATTTAGCCTCATAATCATCTTCACTTCTATAAAGTTGATCATTTTTCTTGTATAATCGAATATATTTTGTTTCTTTTATATAATATAACTCTATTTCAGCTATATATTTAGATGTATTAAAATTAATTTTAGCTTCTACTAATCCAAGTACACTTACTATTAAGACTTGATTAGGTTTATGTACTAACAAAATGTTTTTTATACATTCTATATAAATAGCTTTATCAAAAATTTGCTTACTAGTTTTAAATTGAAATATATTCATATTCTAATAATAAGTCTATTATTATAATATCCACAAAATTTACATGCAAAATGCGACTTATGATAGTTACCACATGTTTTACATTTATGCATATTAACTAATTGTAGAGCTAAATGAGCTCTTCTTAAATGTGTTCTTCTATATGATTTTCTCTTCTTAGGAACTGCCATAAAACAAATATATCATTTTTTTATCAAGAAATGTGTTTTATATAGAAATATATCTAGTAACAAGATTTCGATAGTATTTACCTTTTGAGCATAATATACAGATATTTGTTGCATTTTTAATAAAATCAATAATTTCTTCTTCTGTGCCTAAGTATATACAATTTTGATATTTATATTTACTAGCAAATATTATATTTGAGTATTTTTGTATTAAATTGTTAAACTCATTTATAAAAAAATCTGATCTAATCGCTCTATATGGATCTATAATACAATATACTTTTTGATCTCTTATTGCAGAGAGTGTATTTTCTATTTCATAAGGACATAAAGCTTGATCATCTATATATAAACATTTATCATTTCTATAAAAAATATCAAATCTCTGTGATGCATGATGACATTTAAATACTTGATTTATAATCTCTGATATAGGTATATTTTTATATACATGTATAGCTATAATTGCCGCTATAATATGATATGCTGCAGCATCTGTGAATAATTGTGTTTTTATTATCCATTCACTATTCTTATACTTAAGTATAAAACTAATACCAATATTTTTAATAATATCACTTGATATAAAGTTGATAATTCGAAAATGCGCATCTTCATGAAATCCATATGAAATAGCTGATCTATTATTACAAAAACTTTCACATTTAATATCATCTTTATTATAAATAATCTTTTTGGAATGATTCAGTAATTGATGAAAATATTGATCAAATAAATCAAAATTATAATCATATAACCATATATGATCTGTACCATAATTTAAGAATATTAAGATATCTGTATCCTCTTGAGTAAATTTCATATCAGCTTCATTAAGTTCTACGATATTTAGTTCATTTTCTTTATTATATACTTGACTATAATTTGTACCAATAAAACAATTAGAATTTATATTTAAAGCATCGCTTAGTTGTTTTATATATGTTGTAGTTGATGTCTTTCCGCTGCCTCCAGTAATACTAATTTTGAATTTATTACTTGTAATTTGATTTAGTAATTCTGCTCTATGTATAACTTTTATATTTTTTTGTTTAGCTTCTTCTATTTTATTAGAAGGTATATCTGTATTATATACTATAAAATCAATATAATCTGATAATTTTTGATCTTGATGTTTTACATCTATTGGAAATTCTGAAATAGATATTGGATTAACATCAGATCCAGTTACTTCATGGCCTATTAAATATAAATAATAAGCAATTTGTCTCATAGATTGTCCACAAACTCCTAAAAAATGATATTTCGACATAGAAAATTATAACTCTTCTAATTGAATTTTAAATGATTTAGTATACATAATTTTTATTATTTCTAAATCTGCCTCTAATAATAGAGTAATTTCATTAATAAGGCTATATATCAAATCAGTATATAAATTAATAATATAATAAAGCAAATCTACTGAATTATTTGCAATATCTAAATAATTTAAGTATTTACATAATAGATTTTCACATTTTTCTATATTTTCTTTATAGTTACAAATATTAGATATATATATTATTTTCTTTTTTTGACTTATTTGTAATGTTTTTATAGCTTCTTCTTTATTATATTTATTTGTAAGAAATACATTTATTATATTAAAAAAACTTTTGATTGGATTAATTGAAATGTCACCTTTATATATTCTAAAATTAATTATTTCATCCATTCTCATATTTACTGAGTATTTATTAAAATATTGATATATATTATCTAATCTTGTTAGAGTAAATATTTTTGAAAAATAATACTTAATATCATATGTTTTTTCAATATTATGAATATATAAATTATTATATGTAATATTATAAGTAAAATAATCTATTTGTTCCTGAATCATTATTTTAGTTATTTCATCTTCATCATCTATTTCTTACTAAATTAAACGAAATAAGTTAATAATTTTATATAAGTATTTATTGATATATTGAAGCTTCATAAGATCAAAATAAGCTTTCATAATATTATTAAATGGTATTCTACGATAAAATATTGTTGGTATTTTATTATTATATTCTACTATAGGTTCAAAATTATTTATATCCCTATATATTAAAAGACTATACTTGGATATTTGCTTTATATATTCTAGATAACGATAATTCGTAATATATTTATGTATTTTTTCTGATTCAATTATATTAATAAGTTTTATAGTAATCATATTGATTTAATAGCTACTTCTTCTTTTTTATTAAGAATTTTGTATTTTTGGGTACCATTTGGATTGTTAATAATTTTAATATATCTATAATAATGAGCTATATTTAAACTATTAAATAGTACTTGCATATTTTCATCATTTATTTCTATATTTTGCATAGCTGCAATATATGCTAGATTCTTATAATTTACTTCATAAGTTTTATAGAACTTACGATTAACTCCTATCTTTCCTCCTCTTTTTGGTAATTTTCTATGTAAAGGTGTTTGACCTCCTTCAAATCCAGGTGAAGGAAATCCTTTTCTTGCTCCTTGTCCTTTATGTCCTCTTCCGCTTGTTTTTCCAAGTCCGGATCCAATACCTCTACCAACTCTTTTTGCATTGTGATTTTTCCATGCGCATTTATTCCAATTATTTAAAATATTGGATATACTCTCATTAGGTATACTCATAAATATAATTTTATCATATTTCATCTTCTATCAAATATTTATTATATATTTTCCTAATCATTATTTTAGAAAAATA
>DCST01000027.1:0-201 GCA_002325765.1 bacterium UBA1459
GATGATCCACCAAAACTTCTTCCCCCAGATGATCTTCCAAATCCTCCGGATGATCCACCAAAACTTCTTCCCCCAGATGATCTTCCAAATCCTCCAGATGATCCACCAAAACTTCTTCCCCCAGATGATCTACCTCCAAATCCTCCAGATGATCCACCAAAACTTCTTCCTCCTCTGTCTCCGTTTCTAGATTCTCCTCTA
>DCST01000027.1:265-13022 GCA_002325765.1 bacterium UBA1459
TCCGTTTCTAGATTCTCCTCTGTCCCCGTTTCTAGATTCTCCTCTGATTTTATCTTCTCCTTCTGAATTATTTTTAGATTGTTGACTTCTAGTATTTGTTTTGTCTGAAAATGTGCTTTTTTCTAAGTTTGATCTTTTTGTTTCATTATTGTCGTTAATATCTGACATGAAAATATTATATAATATATTACTGAATTAATGGAGCAATACTTTTAACTATATTTACAAGTGTTAACCGAACCGATAATCCTGCTAACTGTACTTTTCTCGGATTAAGTAATCCAACTAGTATCATTATTTGATATTTTCCAGTACTATCAGGTATACAACCAACAATAAATGTATTAACAGAATTTTTATCATAAGTATATCCTTTTATTCTATGAGCTGTACCTGTTTTAGATACACAATTATATTTATGTAATGTATATTCTTTAGATGCAGCTGCTCTCATTACGCCAATTGTCTGTTGAAATATAGACAGAGGAGCAGATATTTTATTTATTTTATTACGAGTCTTTTTTATTAAATATGGAGTAATAAGCTGTCCATTATTAAAAAAACATAGAAAAGCACTCAAAAAACTAAAAACATCAGTAGGAAAATAACCAAAACTCATTGTAATTTTATCTCCAGTTGTAAATTTACGATTTTTAATATGTTTAGTTACTCTTAATAAATGAAGTATATTGTAAAAATTATCTGCGCCTATAGCCTTAGCTAATGCAACTGTACCTAAATTAGATGAATGTTTAATAATTGTAGTTACATCTGAATATCTTGGTATAGGTTCAACATCATGCATTTTTCTATTATCTATATATGAGCCCGTATAAGTATCAATTACAGTCTTATCATCAAAAATATTTAAATAAAATCCCGCAAAAACTGTAAAGATTTTACAAGTTGATCCAAATTCAAATTGACCATGTGTAATATTATTAAAAAAATCTTTAGAGTTATTTGGATCTGCACTATTTGTTGTATGCATACCTAATATTTCTCCTTGCATATTTACAGCAACACAAAAACATTCATCTGCATCAAATTCTAATTTACTTTTTTCGCATTCTCTTGCAATAATATTTTGTACTTTTATATCAATAGTAGTATATACTGGACTCTTCTGAGCATTTATTTCAGTACCTTTAAAAATACCTTTATCACTATCAGAAAATCCAATTGTAGTTATATTTTTACTAAGCAAATAAGATCTTTTTCGCTTTGATGTAATAATTGTATATTTTTTTAACGCAAGTATATCTATTAAATTTAAGTTCTTATTATCTATGATATAGTAATCATTTTCTAAATGATATTTATATTTTGAATCTATATATTTAATATTTTTAATAGGAATTTTAACAGTATATATAAAAGAATCATAAGCTAAAATAACACCATTTCTATCATATACATAGTACATACCTGCATTACTAGTTTTTCTAGTAGTTGAATTAACTCGATATAATAAACCTATAACACAAAATGAAAATATTAATAGTAATATCAAGAAAAATATTGTAACTTTTTTATTATACATATTTCTATTATATTATTTATATATGGTCGGGGTGGCAGGATTTGAACCTACGGCCTCTTGCTCCCAAAACAAGCGCTCTGCCGGACTGAGCTACACCCCGATATATATATATCATAACATAAAATAAATTGAAAAAAGCGTTTTAATGATATATTTATTCTATGATTAGCATCTCTGAACAAAAAATTTTTAGTGCATTAGATTATACTTTTTCATCTCAAAAAGTCAACTTTGATATTTATATAAAAACCTTAACACAAGCAAGATCAAAGTATATAGATCAAAAATACTCACATGATTTATTACTAAATCACTTAATTATAGCAGCTAATATAAAATTTGATAAACAATTTATTGAATTAGGTATTTTATATTATAAGAAAAACTGGACACCCGTAGTACTTATACAATTACCAATAATATACTTTTTATTATCAGTAAGTATGTATAATTTTTATCAACAAATTACAAATTTTATTATTCCTGAAGAGCATCTTAATTTAAATAATATTTTTATATCTGTTGTAGGTTTATATTATAAGTATTTTACATCTGGTATATATATAAATTCTCAAGCTGATGAAGTAAATGGATATACACAATTTAGTAATTCAAATATAATTATTAGATACGATTATATTTTTAAAAATCATAATACATTATTGATTTTGAAATACAAAAAAGTTTTTTTTGAACTAATGACTCGTAATATTTTTATAAATGATAGATATATAAGTGCATATATTATGATTTTAATTTATCAATATAATAATAATAAATTATCATTTAATTTTAAAATGAGCACAGCAATGATCTCTATATTTATATTATTAAATATATCTTCTTTCTTTTTTATAAATATTGGGATAGAGTATAGCGATTCATTATTTCTATTTTATATATCATTTCATTGTAAATCTCATCATTCAATATTACAAGGATTACAAAATAATAATAAATATATAAAAGTAGATAAAGAAGTTATTAATATTTAACCTATATATAATTTATATAATTAATTATGTCAGGTAAGAAAAAGGTTATTGAATCTAATAAAATACAACAAAAAATTAATCAGCAAAAACAAAAAATAGTGAATAAAAAAGTTGGACTATTAGGATTACTAAAATATCAGAAGCCAACAATAATAATCAAAGAAAAAAAGACAAAAATATATAGAGACTTTAAATATGAGGAGAAATTAACAGCGAAAAAAATTAGTATTTTATCTGGTATTGAATTAAAACTAATAGAGACATATTTACAAGAAAATCAAATAACTGAAATTGACTATAATATATGTGCATTAATAGCAAACGAGTTTAATATAAAACTTATATCAAGCACATTCGAATCATTAGCGCCCNNCAGATATAAGAGATCCTATTATATGTGTTATGGGACATATTGATCATGGTAAAACATCAACTGTAGATGTGCTACTCAACAGTAATTTAGCACTATCTGAGCATGGAGGTATTACCCAAAATATTAGTATACATAAATGTAAATCTGATTATGGTTCATTTTTATTAATAGATACTCCTGGTCATGCAATTTTTTCTCTTGCTAGACAAAAGTTATATGAAATATGTGATNNCCAAACAATTGAAATTATTAAAACATGTAAAAAACCTATTTTGTTAGCTTTAAATAAAACAGATATAGCAAATGAAAAACAAACAAAAAAAACAAATGAGTTGTTAATTTCCGCATCAGTTATACCGGAGAGTTATGGAGGAGATACAATTACTTCTTATATTTCAGCTAAAAATAAAACTGGATTTGCAAATTTATTAGAAAATATTGCAATTATGGGAGATGATATTAAAACAGAAAAACAAAAATCAGCTATTGGATATNNTGGATATATTTTAGATGTATCTCTTGATAAAGGAGGATATACCGCAAGTATAATTTTAATTGCAGGTAATATGAAAATAAAAGATCATTTTATAACTGAAACAAGTACAGGGATTATAAAAACATTACTTGTTAATGGAAAACAAAGTAAATCAGCATCTGTAAATGATATTATTTGTATTACAGGATTTAATAATATACCAAAAAGTGGAGAAAAATTTTATATTGTTGATAATATCAAACAATACGAAGATATTATAAAACCTATAAACAGAGGACAAACTAATAATAGTGTAGGTAAATTTAATTTTATTATTAAAGCAGATTCATATAATCAATTAGAGGCATTAACACCTCAAATAAATGGTATTATTTTAAGCGCAAGTATAGGATCTGTGACACCATATGAAATTGAGTTAGCTAAACATAATAATGCAATTATTGTAATTTGGGGTAAAAATAAATATACTGAACAAGGTATTACATATATAGTTGATAATGTCATCTATCGACTCTTAGAAAAAATAGAAGAATTAGATAAACCTATACAAGAAACTCAATATGAGAAAATAGCTACAGCAGAAATATTAAAAGTTTTTGAAATTAAAAATAAAAAAATAGCAGGATGTAAAGTTATCAATGGAAAAATATCTTTAGGAGATTTATGTGCAATTAATGTTAAGGAAGATACAAAAATACAAGATTCTATTTTATATAAAGTCTCTTCATTAAAAAGAGAAAAAGATGATATTAAAGAGGCTATAAAAGGATCTACATGCGGTATTATTCTAAATACAATAGAATATAAAGAAAAAGATATATTATCATTTTATAAAGTTGTAAATCAAAATAATTTATAATTTATAATTATTCTTATGAATAATAAAATAAACTTTGATCAAAGTATTAAAATAGGGCGTAATGTTTTCAAGTTATATGAGCTATTTATACTTAAGCCCGTGAAATATGAATGCATAAAAGTATTTAATACTCCTCTTAATGAGGATACTTACTATTTTTTTATAATTAATGAAAGAAAAGTAATAACACAGAGAACTAACTTGCTAGTAATTGCAAATGAAGCTAAAACAAATATACCTATACGTATTATTACATCATTAAAATATGCTGCTTATTTTTATAAAAGCGCTATTATTATTTTAAGAGGAAAATTTAAAGACTCAACATGCTACTATCCTATTATAGTAACAACTGTTAATAATGAAATTATACCTATATATGAATCATTATCTTCAGATAAAGCAGTGGAAATTGTTAATCAATTATCTCATTATTTACCAGAATATGCAGGGGCTTTTCGTAAAATACATACACCTGTTAATGAAATAGATATTAATATAGGTTTTCAAGAATTATTTCATTTAGAAATTAGTATACTTAAAAATATTTGTAAACAAGGTATCTTATATAGAGATCCAATGTTAAAAGATTATAAATATTCATTACCATTTCAATTAACTACAGATCAACAGAATACAATTACAGAAATATATAAAGATTTAGAATCAGAAAAAAGAAGTATAAGACTAATTTATGGAGAAGTGGGATCAGGTAAATCAATTATTGCATTTTTATCCGCTTTAAAGGTAATTATAAATGAGAAAGATGTTTATATTATGGCTCCTACTTCATTATTAGCATCTCAATTGTACAATAATTTTATAGCTTTATTTCCTGATATATCTTGTATATTAGTAGAAAGTAAATCTAAAAAGAAAATACAAACAAAATCACCAACTATTTATATAGGTACAACAGTATTACTATTTCGTAATATTTCTTCAAATTTAGGATTACTTATTGTAGATGAGCAGCATAGATTTGGAGTAAATCAACGTAATGCTTTACTTGATCAATATACAGATCTAATAATGATGACAGCAACACCTATACCAAGAACACTTAATATGATATATCAAGATACAATTAAATACTCAGAATTAAAAGATAAACCATCGCCAAATACATATAAAACACAAATAGTAAAACCAGATCGTATTGAAGATTTATATAAATGGATTATTAATCTTTCAAAGGAACAAAAAATAATTTGGATTTGTAATTCCATTGCAATTGCGGAACAAAAATATGAAATGTTTAAACAACATACTAATGCATTACTACTACACAGTAAAATAAAAGGTAAATCAGATATTTTAAATAATTTTAATGTTGGAGTTTTAGTATCTACAACAGTAATAGAAGTAGGTATTGATATTAATTGTTTATATATAGTTATTGAAGATGCAGATCAGTTTGGTTTAGCTCAAATACATCAATTAAGAGGTAGAGTAGCAAGACATGGAGGAGTAGGAACTTGTATTTTAATTGGATCAAATATAGCTAAGTTAAAAAGCATACAAGAAGCATCTGATGGTTTTCAAATTAGTAATATGGATTTACAAAGAAGAGGATCAGGTATGATACATAGTATTCAGCAATCAGGAGAATCATCTTTCTTCTTTAATTATAAATATAGTAATAATAAAATAATAATGTACGATGCATATCAGGATATACATATACCAATTTCAGCAGAGGTTATTAATAAATATGCTCCATTATTTATGTATTCATCTGATTTGAATTTATTATATTAAGCTATAATGAACTTATGTTTATATATGCTAATAGTAATTACTTTCCTAGATATAAGTCTGGAAAAAATATATTTATATTACATTGGTCATCTGCATTTTTATCTGGAGCAGCAGGTACTGGGTTTTATATATCAATATTAATGATATTTAAAAGTATAGATATAAATATATATACAAAAATAGCTATCTTTATACCATTTGTTTGTATATATATTGGATCAATAATAATATTTCACTTTATTCTGAAAATAGCTAATACTTATTATAATATTGCTAATGGTGAGCCTATATGTAGAATATTGGATCAAGATCAAAAATTTAAGTTATATGTATCTGAAGAGCAAAAAAAGATNNATATAAAAATAATAGAAAATTTACTATGATGATTTATGGTCCTCCTGGATTAGGTAAAACACAATTTGCATATAAAATAGCTAGCTATTTAGATAATCCAGTATTGATATTACATCTTGGATCTTTACTTAAATGTGATAATTTGGCAGTGGAAATTTTAAGAAATATTTTAGCATATGCAAAAAAAGAAAATGCTACTATAATTATTGATGATGGTGAAATAGGATTTGAAAATAGACAAATAGCTACAGATCAATCCAATATAATTAAAAGAGCAATAATTTATGAATTAATACATATATTAAATAAACCTCCAGTTTCTATAATTATGACAACAAATATTGATATGAAACAAATAGATTCCTCATTTTCTCGTAGATTTGAATTTAGTATATCTATTACAAAACTTACTACTAAACAACAACAAGATATCTTAAAAAATGTATTTGGATCTAATTATAGTAATTTTAGTAAACCATTAAATGCAAGAAGAATTAATCTCGAAAAACATGAGTTAAAAACCTTATTTCCAAATAATCAATGTAAACTATATAATCTTTATAAATCAAATTATAGGTCAGAAAATAGTAGTATATTTAGTATAACTATTCTTATTAAAATATTACATAGAAATTTTATTAAACAATTAAAACAATTGTAAAATTTCATCAATTAACAAATAATCTTGTTCAGATGTTTCTAGATTTTTAAAATTAACTTTATTATTTTGTATTTCATCTGTAAAAATAACTCCTTTATAGTTTAGTTTATTAGCTAATGATAGTCCTTTTTTAATATTATTACCAAGTATATCTATATTATATTTTGTTTTTAGATCATTTAGTATATTAAATTTGAATTTTTCATCGGTAATAATAACACCTAGACTTGTTTTGTTATTATTTATAATATTATTATCTATATAATCTAAAATACGATCCAATCCAATAGCAAATCCAACAGAAGCTTTTTCTTTATATCCTAATGTAGTAAATAATCCATCAAATCTTCCTCCTCCACCAACTGCATTTTGACTCTTATTTAAATCTACTAGTACAGCCTCAAATTNNAATAATCTAATCCTCTTACAAGTTTGGAATTAATTACATAATCTATATTATTATTTCTAAGAAACTGACAAATTTTATTAAAATTTTCTTTACTTTCTTCTGATAAATAGTCAAAAAAGACAGGTACATCTTCAAATATATCATCTTTACTATCTAAAATACGCAGATATGCTCCTTTTTTAAATCTTTCTTGAGATATTGGAGATAATTTTTGTTTCGAAAAATATTCTTGTAATACTTGATTGTATTTTTGTCTTTCTTCTGATCTACCAATAGTATTTAATTGTAATTGTATTTTTAGTCCATATTTTTCTCTTAATACATTTAAAATATCATTAAATATTAATAATACTGTAATATCTCCTCCTGTAGACTCATCTCCAAATATTTCTAAATCAAATTGTCTAAATTCTCTATATCTACCCTGTTGAGGCCTTTCTTTTCTAAAACAAGATCCAAATGAAATCAATTTATTAATAGGTATACTTGAAAGTTCATCATTTGTAAATCTTACTAGAGAAGAAGTGAATTCTGGCCTTAAACATAAAGTTTCTTTTTCCTCATCTTCATTCACTAAATTAAAAGCAAACATTTCTTTACTTACTATATCTGTATTTACTCCTATAGATCTAGCAAATAATGTAGGATTTTCTAATGAAGGTACTATTACTTCTTTAAAACTATAAAATTGAGCAATTTCTCTCATCATATTTACTAGGGAATTATACGCATTTGTTCTAGAGATATCCAAATCAGGAAATCCTCTTAATCTATTTATTTTTTGATTCTTTTCTTCAATCATAAAATATTATATCATATTACACAAACAAATATATAATAAAATATCATAATAAGTATATGATTATTCTTGATTAATATGTTCTTCTTGTTGATTTTCGTTTGTTTCTTGTTGAATTTGTTCCGAAAGTTGAGATGGCATTTCTTGAAATGATACACTTACATCCCACTCTCCTTTTTCATTATCATACTGATATATATAATTAAAATAACCTAATAAAATAGCCACTCTTTGCTCATAAGAGAGCTGCATTTCTCCAAGTTTAAATAAAACTGCATTTTGTATAGATTGATGTTGCTCATTAAATAATACTAATAATGGATGCGCCTGACCTTTTCTAAATCCTTTCATTTTAAAATTTGACTTCATTTTATCTGCAGATTTCAACACATCTTCAAATGTAACCTTTATTTTTAAACTCATATGATATTTATATCATGTTTTATATTAAAAAAACATTATTTATTTATATTTTATATAAAAAGTTTAATTATTATCTATAATTTTTTAAGAAGAAATATTAATGCTGTTGGGTAATAGATAGCTTCGTATCTATTTTACATTTTTCCTGTTTATCACATAAGTATGGTTTTTTTTCTTCACATATTAAGCTGCTTATTAATCCTTGTTTTACTTGTTTGTTATATAGTTCTTCTGCATTTTTTGAAGCCTCTACTACTTTATCTTTTCCAATCTTTGATTGACTAATAACTTCTCTATTTACACAAACTGTTATTTTTTTGGATAATGAACATATATTTACACTTATATTTGTACCTTCTATAGAATATATTATTATATTAGAAGATTTGTTAGAAGAAGCAATACGAAAAATTATCTTATAGGTGATACAGGTACTATTAATTGTAAAAAATACATTGTGGTTTTTATATATATAAGAAAATCGTGGATATATTTCAGATGAATTTATTTCAGATAAATAAATATCAAAATTACTTAAACAGCGTGAATAAAATGTTATAAATATCAGATCTTTTTTATTATTATTAATTATAAAATCTTTATTATAATATGCTGGTTTATTTTCAGATTGGGCTGACATTATTATTAATAATTCGTCTTGCCAATTTTGAAAATTCATTCTTTTTAATGTATTTGATGGTATCATTTTTGGTAATGATATTAATATTGATGCAAAAAAGTTAGGAGCTTTATGCTTTTTTATTAGCAATGGATATATATAACTTCTGTTATCATTAATAAATAATAAATAATATTTACTATCTACGTATAATATTAATGCAATATATGGGTTATTTTGATGACTTAAGACAAAAATATTATTATATAGGTACTTGATTTTATTAAAACATACCGGAATCAATCCCATTGACATAAGGCGTTTTTTGAAAGATTTTAATCTAGAAAAGAGCATTCTATAAATTATAGAATATATTGTTGTTTCTATTGCTTGTATTCTTGCAAGCACCATATTTAATGGTCTCACGTTATTATTTTCGTATAAAAATTCATGCTTTATTTCTTCTGTTAATAGGACTAATAATTTTATTTTATGTAGTATAGCTTTTACTGAAGACCCTATGTTACATAGTTTCTGTGTTATATCTGTATAACATATATCATCAAAATTATGCCTATATCTTTCTATCGTTTGCATTTCATCTATATAATTTTGTGCTTTACTTATATTATTTATTATTTTATTCCTTATGTCTTGTGATAACATTTTTTGTTTATAATTATATTGATTTTGACACCATGCTAATTCAGTGCTATAGTTTATTATTTTTTTATTAGCAAAATCTTTGTCAAGCATATCTTGTATAATATCATCATTAATATCATCCTTTTCCTTTTCGTCTAGATATAATAGATCGTTTTTATTAGGTATATTATAGTGAATAACTATTATGTTATGTAATTCTTGAAGTATTAATGCTGATTCAATTAAGTTTTGTGTCATTGGTTTAAAACCTTCTTGCTTTTTATTTCTTATTATTTCTGATCTTGATTGTAAAGGTTTATAACTCACAAATAAGTGTGTATTATTAGAGCACATTATATTTATTATATTATTTAACATAATTTTATGTTACTATATTTTATTATAATTGAAAAAATATTATCTATTTATATTCTACTTAAATTTATAATAATGAATAGTAATAGTATAATTTTTTTTCATAAGTATTTTTAGTAAGAGTTAAATATAATAACACTAGTTTTTTTGACTAGTATTAACTTTGTAGTATATATTCTTTTCTTGGTAAATACAAATATATATACGATTATATGTACCTTTTATTAATTGTGTAAGCGGTATTCTATGTTTTTTAGGATTTTTTATAACAAATTGTTGTATTTTTTTATCTTTTAGAAGATTAACATACTCCAAGTCTTTTCTTTGAAAGAAAATATTATCTTTTTGCTGATTATATGGGAATATTTTTATTAATGTAGGATTTTCTTGAAACAACGTAATTTTTTGTATTGTTTGAAAATTCATAAAATCTATTCTAAGATGCATAGGAGAATTATCTAAAATCAATATAGTACGATTTTTATAAAATTCTGAGTATAAAATATTATAGCTCTGAGGATAATATATAAATGAGTTATTTTTATTTTTCTTTTGTTGTGCTAATAAATATTCTTGCATCAATATATTTTTTCATAGATAATAAATATATTTGTAAGTCATAATAACAAGAAATTGCAGTATATCCAAGAGTATTTAGTTCATTCATATTTTCTCTTGTTAAGGATAATTGAGTTTTGCCTAAAATTTGATGAATTTTCTGGATGATCAAAATGTATCATTGATTGTTAAGGTAATATATAAACTAGGTCCGCTAAATTTGTTTTCTTTTATTATTGTTATTTGATTGGATAATAACTTTTGATCTTCATCTATCAAAGAAATATTTACTTTTGGAATTTCTTCTTATACGCACTCATTCTTATAAATATCTGTGCTATAAAAAAATGATAGATAATTTGAGTCTTCTTAATATCTACATAATAAACTATCTATATTATTATAAAACACGCTATATATTTCAGAAATAAGAATCTATTTATCATCTTGTGTTTTAATGGAACCCTTAAAATCTATTGGTATCTTAATTTTTTCTAACATATATTCTTATCCTATTGGTGATTCTGATATAGATTTTTCTTTATTTATTCCAGATAAATATTGTGAATGAAGTTTTGCAGCTGATTTTTTATTTAAGGGTTTATTTCCTATAACAGTGATTATAACTCTTAAAATTATATAATATCATAATCTATGATAGATTTTTTTTGCAACTAATATAGAAATTAAATTATATTTTGTTTCTTTCATTTTTATTGTATGTTAAGTTGATTTAAAATGATAAAATTTTTCATATTCTCGATTTTTTTCATCTATACGTTCTATGATTACTTGCTCATACTGTTTATATTTATTCTTGATGCAATTTTTGATCTTTTTTACATTCTTACATAAATTTATCTATATCTTTTTTCTTTGAGGATAAAATATCAAATTATCTTGATTTAATATTAATAGCTATATTGTTCTCTCTTTAATACTTGGATTAAAAATCGAAAAACATAACTTTCCATTAGGTAATGAAAATAATATTCAGTGATGTATTCTTCTTTATTTATAATTTAAAAAGGTAATATTAGTATTTTTTGATTTTATTTTATTGATTTCATAAAATTTATCTATGATATCATTATTGATACATATATATTTATATATTTTTGCCCCATAGTATGATAATATATATAAAAAAATCAGCAGCTTGAATCAACGATCCAATGGATTTCTCATGGGCATTACTATTATATGTTGTGCAGAATTATCGAAGCATACCATCTTTTATCTCGTGATTTATATGTATATCTACCTAATATATCATATATTTTGTATGTTAATATTCTTGTGCTATCTACTGTTATTGCCGTTCTGTCTTTTAGTATAATATAAACAGTTTCTAATTTAATAGTTTTTTTTGTATATCCATATTTTAATAATTTATATATTTCTTTCGTATCTAAAGTTAAAGTGATTTTTTAGTCTGTAGTGCATATGAGTGCCTTGCAGTTCCATATTGATTTTCTATATATTGTATTATTTCTATTTCTTTGCCCGGCTTAGGAGGGGTTGACTCTTGATTAAAATCGAATGTATGCTCGAATTGCATCTGAGAAGAACAATATACTTTCTTTGCTTTATAATAAATAAGTCTGGCAACAGCATATATTGTTTGTATGGGATACATAGAAATCTATATATTTGGTAATTTGGATTCATATAAAATTCATTTTTTATAGTTATAGTTTCTCTATTATATAATTTTATCATCTCCTAATGAGAAGGCTTGAATAAGTATCCATAAATTTTTATATCGTTTTGATGGATTATATCTGCTTCTCGTAGTATCATCCATGTATTCTGGATTTATTCTTGTTTTAAATCCTTTTGATATAAACTTTATAAGTTCCTTTTTTTTTCTTCTAGAGGTGTACA
>DCST01000038.1 GCA_002325765.1 bacterium UBA1459
GATTGATGATCTATGGACGTAGAGAAATGTATGTAGTAAAATATCTCTTTTGAGCTTATATTAAGCTCAAAAAGATATTTTACGTAAGGAATTTATCGGGTGTCCAATGATCTACTATCATTATTTTACGTAGTTACATACTTTATAATTAAATATAAAATTTGCGATAACACAAACTTAGTTAATGTAACATAATTCTATAAATGGAGATTCTTTTAATTTTATTATTTTAGATTATTAAAAAACATAAATTAATTTTATGCTTAAAAATCTAGATGTCCCAGTGGAGCTTCACCTGACTGTTGAAAGTATTCGAATGAACACCTTCAACAGTTAGGTGAATGCGTTTACTGGGTTCTGATTTTTGTTTTATTTAAGTAACAATGTTAATACTTAGCGATACACATAGCACATTATCACGATTTAATTCCATAAAATTAATTTATGTTTTTATATTGTTAATTTAACTATAAAACAAATAACAAACACATTTTATATGCTTAATTTTATTAGATATACATCCATTTAAAATGGCTACTAAACAGTTACATAAAGCTGTATATCAAATTGAACAAGAAAGCTTTTAAGCTCCGAGCTTTGGGCTCTTTTACCATACAAAATATATAAGTTAAATGTTTTATATGTTAAATAATTTTATTGCAATTTTATATAAAAAATTATTCAATTTCACATTTGATAATAACAAACTATATTATAGAAATGTTATCATATCAAATAATATTAAAACTATATTAACTTTCTTGGGGTTATGTTACACCCAATATAAAAGAATTAAGACAAATGAAGATATTATTAAATTTATATCTGGATCACATTTTTTTAATATAGATTATTATAATCTTAAAAATATTACTATACGTAGGCAATTTGATTATAAATCATATATACATAAAAAAATAAAAGACATAAATTATATAAACGAAGAACATAAAATTTATTTAATATTATATAAAGATAATTATTATATCAATTTACATAATTATGAACTTATTAAACAATTTTATAATTTTGATATTTTTATAGAGGATAATTCTATAAAAATAGATAAAGTATTAGAATTTTTCAAAAAATATAACTAAGTAAAGATTCATTTTGCGCTTATTAAATTTTCCGCTATCAGACTTCTGGAAAATTTAATTATGAGGTATAAATAAAACTTTTACATAACGGTTACATCATGCTATTTTATTTATTGTTAAAAACTACCACAAAATGAATCTTATACTTTAATCATATATTAAAAATTTTCTTCCGAGAATTTCTTTAAAGAACCTGGAACTAATTCAACCGTATATTCTTTTAAGAATTTTTTTACACAGCCAGTTTTCATAACAAATCCCATGATAAAATCAAATTCTTTTTCAATAGCCTCATAAACAAATAAATTATTTGTAGATAAAACTAATTGATTTTGATTTAAAACTTTGCTTTTCTTCTCTCTTTTAACTTCTACAGTTTCAAAAGTTTCAGAATTTTTAAGCAATTTAGCCAATTCGCTATAAGATGTTACTTTTTTGATTTGATTTTTCAATGTCATCAAATTTGTGGTTGCTGTATGTGCAGAATCTTTAGCCAAATCATCAATTTTTTTGATGTCTGCTAATTTTATTGACCTTAAAATAGCAGCACGTCTACCCAATTCATATGTATATTTATCTTCTTTGTGTGAAGCTAAAGATATACCAAAATTTACGTGAATGAAATTAGAATCAACGAAATTTAAACTTGCGCTTAAAGTAAATCTTTGAAGTCTTTTAGGTGATGACTTTACACCTTTAACTTTTTGTTCGGGGTAGATAAACATTTGACCTTCCCGAGATAAATGTAATGTTGCCATTATTTTTTACGTTTTGATTTTTTTTCTTGTATTTGTTCTGTAGTTACATCGTTCGGTTGTTTACCAATGAATTTTTTCCATTCACTTTTTGATGTATATGTAGCTTTTTTAGCTTCCACTAATTCATGCGCTCTTCTGATATTGCAACGCTCAATGGTTCCGTCTGTATATTTAATGCAAATTAAGTTTTTTGCATTTTTTAACAAAATGTCTAGTTTTGATGCCATTTTAAATTTGTTAATTGTTAGTAATTTTGTCAAATAGTTTTTTACCAAATTGTAAGAATGTTTTAGTATATTTAGTAACTGCTAATACATCATACACCAAAAGAACTATGAACGGAAATCCTATTCCAATAAAGTATAGAGAAACTCCAGCAAATATAATAAATGATAAAATTTCCGAATGTTTAGTTTCGATAACTCCACTAGGTTCTTTACAATTTAATAAATTATCAAGCAATTTATTACCATATGTAAGATAATCTTTCATATAGGTTTCACCCGAAAATGAATCAATTATTAATAATAATACAAGCGGAAAAAATAAGCTTGTTAAGAATGCAGTTAACAGCAAATATGCTATAAATAAAAGAGCATTTNNTGGGTCTGGTTGCCCTTGAGATTTTGAGTCTGAAAATTCCATAATTTTGATTTTTGAATATTAAAAAAATTGTTTATAATAACGAAAAATTTTTGAAATAATTATTCATTTCTAAAACGTTCATTTGAGAATCGTGTAGTAAGTTTCTGGATTTGATATTTTCAATTTTTTCAAATTTAATAATATCATTTTCAGGATAATTTCCAGGAGTTAAAGAAGTGCATTCAAATACATTAAATGTTATTCTTAATTTATTATCATCGTCTAAATCTACAATTAATTTAGTTAAATCAATAAACCAAGATTTTAATGTTTTTTTAGTATTTGTATATTTAACATCTTTTAATTCAATTAAATATCTTTTATAATTAATTAAATTTAATGATGTTTCTTCTAAAACTTCTCTTATTGCAGCATCAATATCAGTTTCATCTTCATTTGGTAAACCTTTAGGTATAGACCAATTGGCGATTGATGATTTTGTTGCATGTGTTATTAAAAGCAAATCTTTGTATTTAATAAAAATACCACAAGTTATCATAAATTTAAAGTTTTGTATTCTATGTAATGTGAAATTAAATCAATTGTAGTTTTAATATCGTCGATATATGCTAATTCAAATGGTGAATGCATACCTAATATTGGAATTTGTATTAAAAGACATTTACCAGTATTCTGAAATATTGCATCTGCATCTGTAATATTTCTAGCTTCAATAAACCGACTTTGCGTTTTATATTTATCGAAATATAAAAATAATTCTCTATATTGTTCTTGATTAGTAGAAAAATAAGAGTTTGTTAACACTGGTCCATGACCAATCATTATATTATTATTGATTGATGCATTTTTCTTCGATGAATTATGATAATTGAATCCGTTAGTAGTATCTAATACAATATTTATATCTGTATCTAAATTATTTTTATTTAAGAAATAATTTATTCCACCATGACCAATTTCTTCTCTTGAAGTATTCACATAAGTTACATCAATTGGAAGTTTATTAGTTTTAATATATTCGATTATTTTATGAACTACATAAATATTTAATCTGTTATCTAAAGATTTAGACCTGATATATTTATTTTCTAATATTTCAACATCTGTTTTTATAGTAACTGGCATACCAGCCATTATAAATTTTAAGTTATTAATGGAATTTGCATTTGTTGGTATAGCTTCAAATTCTTCTAAGTCTTCATTATTTTTTTGTGATTTTTTAGAAAAAATAGGAGTAAATACATTATAATTTCCATTAATATCTTGTACATATAAAGGTGTTGCNNAAGCTTCAATATCAGATGTAAATACATTTACTATTATGCTATTTGTTTTTACCGCTTTAACATAGCAAGATATTTCATCTGCATGTGTAAATAATCCTAATTTTAGTGGTTCTTTCTTACCAGATGAATATTTATAAACTAGATTTAACATAGAATCTATTGTCGAATCTTTGAAAAATTTAGATTGTAAAAATACTTGAAATTGTTTTTCAAATGCTGATGCTGATGGAGATTCAAATATTTTTTTAATATCTGGATTTTTAAAATCATTAAGGATATTAATCATTGTAAATTTTGAAGTTAAGTGAATTATTTTTTAAACCA
>DCST01000051.1 GCA_002325765.1 bacterium UBA1459
GGTTTATTTGACTTTGTGTAAAATGTCTAGTTGAATCATTAACATGAGTTTTTAATTCCAATGCACTTATTTGATTAACTCCTCCAAAATTTAAATATAAATCTTCATTTAAATTATGAGATTTTGAAACGCTAGAATCGATTTGAACTACACTTGATGTTGGGTTACCTAATATATTAGCCCAATTTATAGAATCTGTATTAGATAATTTTGTATAATTTGTAGTAACATTACCAGTGCCGCTTGTTACTGTATAAACATCTTTATTCGATAATATTAATAAATCCCCTATACTTATAGTTGTTAATTCAATATCTATAAATTCTTGTAATGTATCATTAGTTGATATTATTGCTTTATTTAATACAACTAAATCTAAACTTGAATCATTTATTAAAATATAATCATTAACATTACTACCAGTACTAGTATATAATAAATATACTTTATCAGTTAATTTTATATAATCTCCAATTTTAATAGATCCATTAGTCCATTCATTTGANNAAACTACTTTCTAATGATGTTACAACATTAAAAATTATAGAACTCATTACTGCCCATTGAGCTAAATCAAAAACACCTTCTGTCGTAGTAGTATTGGCGCGATAAAAATTAAATTTATTAGGTACTAAATCGTGATATACAATCATACCAGTTAAATATATTCTATCATATGACCATGGATTGCATAAGTATTTAAAATTATTATCAATTTCTGCATATGTTAATGATCTTCCAACTTCTAATCTAAATATAACATTTTCTGTNNTCTACCAACTTCTTCTCTATATAAAACATTTTCCATTTATTATGTTGTATTTTAAAGTATATATTTCAGTAGAATTTAAATATATAAATTAAAAAAATGTACATATCAAATTATACTACTTTTATCAATGAAAGTTTTTATGACGATTTTATAAATTCTATAAATTCTATAAGTAGTTTTATAAAAATAAAACCAACTAAAGAATCTATAAAATCTTATTTCACAAAATTGATAAAAAACTTCACATTAGAATCTAATCTTAAAAAAATATTATTAAGATTTTTTTTAATTAGTATATTTGCTAATACATCACAAGATTTAAATTTAGTTAAAGAATTTGAAAAAATAACAAATGAAACTAAAGAATTGACTGACGAAATGAAAGAATCATATATAAATCTTACATTAATATTATATAATGATTATATTAAATTACCAATATCTAATTTTAAATCTTATGATAGTTTTATTAAGAAAAAAGCATTCCAAGAAAGTAGTAATGATCCAACTGCCGTTAATAGATTTGGTTATATGGGATTATTTCAATTAGGTGAAGATGAATTAAATCATATAGGATATTCTCATGTTAAAGTAGATTCATTTAAAATAACTCCTAATATATTTCCTCCAGAAAAACAAAAACAAGCATTTCATAATTATTTAAGATTAAATAAATTATATTTAAGAAATTATTATAAATATATCGGCAAAACTATATCTGGTATTTATATTACAGAAAGCGCACTATTAGGAGCATCTTCTATCGGTCATGGAAACGTTAAAAGATTTTTAAAAACTAATGGAATTTATAATCCAAAAGATGCTAATGGATTAAGTGTAAGAGAATTAATGTTAATGTATCAATTTTATAATTTATCTAATGTTACTATGATGAGTAAACAAGAAGAAAGATATTTAAGTGTGTTAAAATAAAAATTATAATGTATTATTAGTTTTATTTATCAAAACATTAAAAAATTTTCCAATAGTAGAATTATCGCCAATTCTTAATATTTTTAGATTTTTATTAAATAATTCAATATTAAAACTATTATTTGAATATCTTTGTAATAATATTGTTAATTTTATATAATTTATTAAAAAAGGCTTATAAATAGAAGTAGGTATATTATATATAAAAGAATCTCCAATATATTCTAAATTTATATATAGATTTCGACATTTAAAATGTTCTAAATTGTTAATTAAGTATTGTAGAATATATTGATTGTATCTATAGTCAGTATCAAAAATTCTTAATGTAAAATACACATCAGTGTTAGGTGCATTTAAACTTTTTACCATACAATTAACAAAACTAATCATATCAATATTATTAATACTAACATCTTCTGAATAATATTCTATACTATTTGAGTTTATTTTAATAAATTTAGAATATTTAAATGCTTTTATTTTTTTAAATGCATTAATTAAATCTGAATTATCATAAATATCATATGATCTATCTTTCGGAAATTTCATTTTTTATTGTATATATTTATAAAATAAAAAAAACCTCCATATTTATATAGAGGTTTTTAGTTATAGTTTTATAAAATATTATCCTAATAATGTAGGCATTACTGGACCCATTTCAACTTTAAAAGTAATATAGTTAAATTCTGGATAATGACCAGCTTCAACCAACGCAAAACGTGACTTAACTGCTAATTTTGGTGCCATTGTCGATTCGGCGATAATACTTGTCGATTGAGCCATCAAATAAGGCATAAATACTAAACCTGTACTATTGCTATCACCTTTTCTACCAACCAATACTCTAGTGTCAGACCATCTCATATATGGGTCAACATATATTTGAATACCAGCAATACTACCAGCATTATATAATGAACCAGAAATTTGCGACATTGTATTAGTCATAGGATAATCCACCCAACCAGCAACTGATTGTAAAGCGGTTACAACTTGTGCATTTGTAACAACGAAGTTACCAGCACCTCTACG
>DCST01000010.1 GCA_002325765.1 bacterium UBA1459
TTTTTAGAAAATTTTATTAAAAAATTATTATAAATGTAATAATCTTTATAAAATATATGAAACTTCATTTTCCAACAATTATTTAAATATATATCTTAAAAATAAATACATGTATATTAAAAAATATAATAAATTCATATTAGAAAGTACAGACAGTTTTAATTATAAATTACCAACAACATTATATCAAAAATTGGTACATTTTTATTGTATTAATATTTTAAAAACTGATACATAAAAAATTTAACTAAAAATAGATATAGTGTTGATATTTCTGGCAGACACATAAATCCAAATTTAGTTAAATTTGATGATTCTATTATTTTAAATATTTAGNNATCATCTTCACTTTCATAGTCGTTACTACTTATTAATTCTTCGTCTTTAAAATATTTAACAGTTCCTTTTTTAATTTTACCATTTCGTTTACTATTTATTAATATCATACTTCTATTAATAAAAAATACATAATTGTTAAAAGTATCATTAAAATAAGATATAGTATTATTAGGTAAATATTCTTTTAAAAATTCAAATTTATTTTCAAAAGTATCCCCACTTACNNAACATATTCAACTTCACAATTATCATGAGATTTAGCAAAAGCCATATTAGAAATTTCAGATCCTCCTAAGATATAATATAATGGTTTTAGTTTATTATCAGATTCTAAGAAATTTTCAAATTCATATGTTTCTAAAATATCTGTGATATTAATAGATATAGTATTGTGAAATAATAATACTAAACCATTATTTACATTTTTATTTAAAAACTCTAAATTTGTATTAAACAAGAATGTATTAGAGAATTCGGAGTTTCCAGTTTTTAATAACATGTTCCAGCTAAAATCTCTTTCTAATCTATTATTAATTAAATCTTGATAAAACATAGTACTTATACCTATATTTAAATCATCCAAGCTATCATTAATAGGATATTTTTTGCGCATCATATTTACAATATATTCATCTAAATAACCAATATAATATTTAAGTTTTAAATTAATATTTTCTTGTACTTTATATAAAGTTTCAGAAAATTTTAAATTTCTAAAATGTTTAAAAATATAATTATAATGTTTAATAGGAACATATTTATGTTCTATTGATATTTTCTTACTTTTGTTATTATAATATTCATAAACTAAAATATACAAAACTATTAAATAATTTATGGGTTTATTAATATCAAAATCTATATTATTTGCATTTTTAACTAAATCATTAAACGAACTCTCCGATTCATAATCCATAAAATTTATTATAGACTCATATAAATTAATCATTGAATCTGTTTGTATATTTTCTGTTCTGGCAACAGACTCAGATAAGAAATTTATGTAGTTTTTTATGTACATGTTATATTATTTTAATTTATTTATATATTTAGTAGCGTAATAAATAAAATCATCTCGAAGTATCATAGGATCATTTAGCCAAATTTCATCTTCATTTTTACTAAAAATAAATTTTATTTCAGATTCACTATATGAGTTTATTATATTTATAAACATAATATCTAACATAGATTGACCCATAACGTCTTTTCTTAATGATTCAATTTCTTTTTTTATACCTCTTATTATAATATCATAATAAGGATTTACGATATTAGCTTTAATATTATTATATGCTATTTTAATATTTTGTAATAAATTATCTGTATATGCATGTTTATTAAGTTTTTTATCGAAAAATTCTTTTAAATCTTTATTATAATTATATACTTTATATAAAGTCTGCATTACAGAATCATAATTATTAGCATCTTTAAAATTTATTTTACCAGTTTTTACAAATGTTAAAATTTCTTGTTTATTATATCCATAAGAACTTAATAATACAACAATTTGTTTTGCGTGGCTCATAATTTCAGTGTCTTCCATTCTATACAATTGCATAAATTCAATATCCAATGTATGTGCCAAATTATTTACTGGCACTGAACCATTTATAGTATTATACTTGGCATTAAAACTATTTGTATATTTAACATATGGTATGTTTTTTATTTTTTTATCATCCATATTAGCAAATATAAAATATTCTAAATGTAAAAATTCATGTAATAAATCACTATATAATATAGATAAATATTTATTTGCCAATTTTTCATCTTTAAAATATTGTATTATATCATCATTATAATTTATATAAACTGTTACTACATTACCTTCTTTATTCATAGATGCAGATTGATTAATATTAGCAAAACACATATCAAAAATATATCCAGTATATTTTTCTGTTAAAAATTTATTAAAAATTTGTAGTATATCTATTAATTTAGTATTTAATGATATATTAACTATAACACCATTATACCACAATGATCCATGAACCAAATATAATTTATATGCTTCTAAAAATAAAATTTTAATTTCCCCGAAAATTAAAATTTTTAATTCATTCTCATCAAATCTAACATCTATATCAGCATCAATTCTTTCATTTATAAATGACATATAGTTTTTTATGTACATGGTATATTTTTAGTTTATCTATCTGGTTGACGTTTAAATTATTGTAAAACTTTTTTAATCAATTCGTTATAATTATAAAGAATATTATAATTTATAAACGTAAAAACAATATGAGTAAAAGTAGATTTTATTTTTTAGATGATGTGATAATAGATAATTTTTTCATGAAATATAAAAAATTAGTAGAATTATTA
>DCST01000019.1:0-855 GCA_002325765.1 bacterium UBA1459
TTTCTATTTCTTTTAGTTCAGTAATATCATTAATAATGGATAATACATAAATAGTTTCTTTAATTGTTATTATACTTGCTGAATAAGAACCGATAATAATTCCACCATCTTTAATTTTAAATTTATATTCTTGATTTATAACTTTTTGTTTATTTTTAAGTTGTTTTATGACATTATCTCTATCACTTTTATTTAACCATAAATCTAATGAAGTAAAATTAGTTTTAATATCTTCTGGATTATATCCAGTCATACTAAAAAATGCATCATTTGTTTCCATAATTTCACCATTAACAGGGTTAGTAATAATAACAGCATGTGGTGATGTTTGAAATGCTTTAGAAAATTTTTCTTCACTATCTTTTAATTCTTCAAAAAGTATTTTATGTTTATTTTCAGAAATAGATAAATCATTTAATGCTTTTTTAAATTTAGCTTCTTTTTCAACATCTCTAATAATTCCATCAATAACCATTGGTATTAGGTCAAGAAAATTTTTATTTTTAATTATATAATCTTGTGCACCTAATTTCATCATTTCAACTGCGATTTGTTCATCACCCATTCCAGTACATACAACAAATGGTGGTAGATATAAATCATTAGTTTTTAAATAAGTTACTAATTCATTTCCATTCATATCAGGTAAATTGTAATCTAATATTATTAAAGTTGGTTTATTGGTTTTTAATACTTCAATTGATTCTTCACCGGATTGAACACAAATAGTTTCAAATCCTAATTTTTCTACTTTATCTTTAAGTAAAATAATTAAATCATCATCATCTTCAATAATAAGTACAAACTTTTTTTCCATTTTTATATTCTTATAATTTGTATAAACATTCCCATTCT
>DCST01000019.1:918-1167 GCA_002325765.1 bacterium UBA1459
AATATTTTAAATCTTTATTATTTTTAATATTAGATAATACTTCAATACCATCCATTAATGGCATATTAATATCAAGTAATAAAAGATAAGTTTTTTGGTCAAGATCAGAATTATTAAGTGAATTTAATAAAAAATTCCAACATTCTTCACCATCTGAAAATCTGATTATATTATTATAAATTCCAGATTTCTTTAATCCACTTATAATAAGTTCTGCATGACCGTCATCATCTTCAGCAATTAATATTT
>DCST01000019.1:1286-3230 GCA_002325765.1 bacterium UBA1459
AGACTAAGACCAATTCCTTCACCGACTTCCGGTGATTTAGAATCTATTCTATAAAATACATCCCATATTTTTTCTAAGTATTTTGGTGCAATACCAATACCATTATCAGTAATACTATATATAACTGAATTAATATTAGATTTCATTGAAATTTTTATATTTAATGGTATCTCTTTTTTTCTATATTTGATAGAATTATTTATAATGTTAGAAAATACTTGATTTAATTGATTTTCATCACCAAAACAATCTTCTACTTCATCAATTTTAATATTAACATCATACTTATTTATTATAAAATCAAGTGAAGTTATTATTTTATTTAATAATTGGTTCACATTTACTTTTTTAATATTCATTTTAACTTGACCTGTTCTTGATAATTGTAATAATCCATTTAATAGATTATCCATTTTTGTAACATTAGAAAAAATAAAATTTAATGTTTTTGGTATATCTTCTTTTACAATTTTATCTATGTTTTGTTTTTTGTCTAAATTAAATTGAATATCATCTAAAATTACTTTAACATCTTTAATTTCTGATTCTAATCTTTGTCCAAATCCTTGTATATTAACAAGTGGTGATTTTAAATCATGTGATGCCATATAAAGATAGTTTTGAATTTCAGCATTTCTTTCTAATAATTTTTTCTTTAATTTATAATCATTAGTTACATCTTGAAATACCGTAACAAAATTATCTTTTTCAAATGAAAAAACTGAAATGCTGAAATATTTACTCATAATTTCAAAATGTGTATCAAACATCATAGGTTTACCAGTACTTGCAACTCTATAATATTGATCTAAATATGGTGCATTACCTGTACCATATAATTCACTTGCTATTGCATTTGTTGCTTTTTCAATAGATATTCCTGTATATTCTTCAAATGCTTTGTTAACTGTTAAAATTCTATAATCAACTGCTTTATTGTTTTCATCATAAATAATTTCATGTATTGCAACACCTTCAATCATATTTTGAAATAATGAATGAAATCTATTTTCTTTTATAATTATATTTTTTTGAATAGTATCTGCCATTGTATTGAAAGATTCTGCTAATTCACCAAATTCATTTTTATATGAATGAATAATTATTGTATCTAATTCCCCTTCTTGATATCTATTTGTTGCATGTAATAATTTTTTTAAAGGACTATTAACATTATCTAATATAATATAATTTATACATAATATTAATACTAATATAATTAATACTATTATAATTAATTGTTTAGTTAAAGAATAACTTATTTCTAAAGATTTATTATAAAATTCATCAATTTTACCTTGTGCAAAAGTTTCAATAACTGATAAATTTTTCAATACTATTTTTAATTGTGTATCTATTATATCTCTTGATTTTATATCATTCTTTTTATCTAATGATTCCTTAAAAATAGATTCCCATTTAATTATAGATTCATTTAATAATTCTACATCTTCTGGTTTACCTAAATATGTATTTTTTATAACATTAATTTCAGTTTCAATATTTTTGTAATATAAATTAATTTCTTTTACCTTATTTTCATCATCTATTAAATACAAATCTTTGATATCATCATCAATAAAATAAACATAGTTTTTAATATTACTAATTGTTCTTTTAACTGTTACTGGATGTTCATACATATTTATTAGTTGATTTTGAATAGTATTACTTTGTAAGTGTGATATAACACCTAATGATATAACAAAAAGTAATATAAAAATTGATCCAACTAAAAGTTGTTTTTTTATGGTAATGTTTTTAAAAGGCATAATAGTTTTTATTTTATATAAGTATATATAAAATCCATTTTTACACTTTAATATATAAGAGTATATTTTTATAATTTAATCAATTAATTTTTATCAAAAAAACTTAATTATTTAATCAAAACAACGAATATTCTTCGTTGTGACCGTGTATCAGTTATATATAACTGTAAAA